>NZ_JBHTWX010000015.1:22178-96314 GCF_042792155.1 Kitasatospora sp. NPDC056651
TTGGGCGGCGTCTTTAAGTTTGTCCCCTGCCTCGTGGGGGGGGGGGGGGGGGGGGGGGCGGGGGGGGGGGGGGGGGGGGCGCGGGGGGGGGGGGGGGGGGGCCCCCCCGCCACCAGCTTCACCCGATGGGGTGAGCCCCGCCGTCCGGAGTGGGCCGAAAGAGTGATCGCCCGTTCGGATGTCCCCGCAGGTCAGCGCACCGGCATCGACATGTAGACCGCGCGCCGCCCGTAGCACGCGGGAACCGTGACCTCCCGGTGCGCCCGGTAGCCGAGCAGCCGCAGCAGGATGTCCGCACCGCGCACCGCGACCATCGAGATCCGCTCGTAGCCCAGCTCCTCCGCCCGCTCCCGGAAGTGCCGGATGAACCCCAGCGCGACGTCCCGGCCGCGCAGGTCCTCGGCGATCACCAGGTCGTGCACGTGCAGGTTGTCCGACGCGAAGACCGCCTCCTCCGGCCGGTCGAGGTCCGGGCAGCGCAGCGGCGGGTACGGCAGGCTCAGCAGGTAGCCGCGGACCGTGCCGCCCTGCTCCAGTACGAAGCAGGTCCGCGGCGAGGCGAGGGCGCGGGACTGCAGTGCCTCCCGGCCCTCGGACAGGCCGTCGGCCGCGTAGGCGTCGTGCTCCAGCGCGACCACGGCGTCCCAGTCGTTGTCGGCCAGCAGCCGGATCCGGAGGTCCTCGCTCACCCGGCCGCGACCTCCGTGGCGGCGGCCTCCGTGGCGGTGCCGAGCCCCTCCGCGCGGGAGGCGGCCACCAGCGCCGACCAGGCCTCCACCAGCACGGCCCAGCGCTCGGCGTCCTCCTGCGCCTCGTCCAGGAGCTTCTGGCGCTGCCCGGCGACCACGTCCGCGAGTTCGGCGTACTTGCCGCCGAGCTTGCGGTAGGAGCGGTCCAGGACGTCCAGGCAGTGCTCGTTCCCGGCTCGGTCCCAGCCGACGCTGCCGCGCACCAGGTCGAGGATCGGCTCGATCCTCAGCCCGTGCCGCTCGTCGAACATCCCGCGGCCGAGGTCGATCATCCCGCCGTAGACCGGGTACAGGTACAGCATCGAGAGCAGGAACTTGACGAACCGCAGCTGGTAGGCGACGAAGCCGGCGCCGGTCCGGCGCTCGGGCGTGTAGTAGTTGACGATGTGGCGGTTGTGCACGACACCGGGCATCCGGGCGTGGACCATGGCGTGGTGCAGGACGTAGTCGCTGCCGATGGTCTCGACCGAGGGCAGCAGCGGCAGCACCTCGTAGCCCCGGTGGTCCAGGGCGACGTTGCACATGTAGACGTCCCAGATGTCGGGCACCCCGAGGACGGACTCGTCGGTGCTGAACGGCTCGGAGCCGGCGCCCTTGAAGGAGACGTCCACCATCGCGTCCTTCTCCTCGTCCGACCACACCGGCGGGGCCCACAGGCGCACCACCTCGCGGTAGATCGCCGGGTCCAGCTCGTGGATCTCGCCGATGTCCACGCAGAGTTCGCCGATGAAGGAGCCGCTGACCAGCATCACCGGCGTGTCCGCGTCGGCCGGGTCGAGCTCGGAGCGGGTCACGCCGGCCGCCGCCTCGCCGGCCGGCTTGCCGATCGAGAGCAGCTCGTGGTGGATCGGGAAGACCTTCCGGCCGTCGAGGACCTGGAAGTCGGCGTCGTCGTTGCGCAGGTGCGTCGACGTGCAGCCCAGGGCGGCCGCGCCCAGGAAGAGCCGGTTGACGCAGGAGCCGTACGCGACGGCCCCCGGGAGCATCAGGTCGAGCAGCAGCTCGGGGTCGGGGACGCCGGAGCGCTCGGTCACCCGGCGCAGGAACTCCCGCTGCCGCGCCTCGCCGAGGTGGTGGACGACCACGCCCGCGGGGGGCTCCAGCGCGGCCACGGCGTCCGCGTTCACGGCGAACTCGGCGGCTCCGGTGGTGTCGAGGATCAGGAGGTGCACCTCGACCCCGAAGGTCGCGACCGCGTAGGCCGCCTCCTCGGCGAGTTCCGCGATGGTCTCGGGGCAGGGTCGCATGGTGGGCAGGGCGAGGCAGACTCTTTGCATGGTGCGGGTTTCTCCATCGGATCGTCAGATTCGGTTCCACGGCTGAGAGTTGAGCGCACTCGGGTGTCCCGGGCGCGACTCGGTGCCGGTCCGCCGGACCACCGTGGACTAGACCACTTTTGATGTCAACGATTGACAGCGGGGCCCCGGTGGCGGTGGAATGCGCCCCCTTCCGCGCGATCGGCCGCCCCCGCACGGGCGCCCGATTCGCACATGACGGCGAATACCCCCTGCTGTGTCGAACGTCCGGACGAGCGCAGGGGGTTCACCGGCACGGATTCGCGCCGCCGGGGTCAACCCGCGAGCCCTGTCTGCCGATACCGGGAGAGATGCCCTCACGCCGTTCGGAGGAGATCGCAATGCCCGAACTGTGGCTGCCCGGTGCCGAGGTCCACGACCTCGGCGATCACGCGCAGACCGACCAGAACTACCCGCCGAAGGCCATCGCCCACATCACCTGGGACCGCAACGCGACCGCCGCCGCCCCGCAGGACTGGTGCTCCTACGACGACCTGGTCGGCTACTTCTCCGGCAGCGGTGCCGGTGAAGCGCCGCACCTCGTCTGGGACCCGTTCAGCGGCCGGGTGGCGCAGCTGTTCCCCGCCGACTCCCGTTCGAAGAGCCTGCTCAGCCCCTCCCAGAGCCCGACCCGCACCAACCGGGCCGGGCGGGTGGTGATCCAGATCGAAGCGGTGTTCTTCCCGTACTGCCGCTACCAGGGCGGCGTCTACCCCCGGCTCGTCGACACCCCGTGCGCGGGCTGGGGCGGAATCCACGCCTGGGTCTCCTCCTGGGGGGTGCCCGACACCTGGCCGATGGGCCGGCCGACCGACTTCTCCGGCCACCGCGACGAGCAGGTCTGGGAGACCCGGGGCGGCTGGTACGCGCACGCCCACGTGCCGTACAACGACCACACCGACCCGGGCTCCTGGCCCGACCTCACGGGCGGCTTCCCGGGCAACCCGCCCTCGCAGCAGCCCGCCCGCTACCAGGTGAGCATCAACGGCCTGGCGTACGGCTACGGCGCCCAGGGCTACCAGGTGACGGTGGTCGGGCGGGCGCTGGTCTCGCACGGCTTCGGCGACCACTACCAGCAGGGTCCGGGGCCGAACTGGTCGGACGCGGACACCGAGAACTACGCGGACTACCAGGGGAGTCTGGGCTATTCCGGGCAGGCCGCCGACGGCGTCCCGGGCGAGGGCTCGCTGCGCCGGCTGCTCGGCTACCTGCCCGGGCAGCGGACGGTCTCGGTGTCCCACGTGGTCGCGGCCGCGCAGACCGACCCGGGGGCCGAGCAGGGGCACCTGACCTACGGGGCCGAGGTGGCCGTGGTCGAGCAGGCGCTCGCGGACGAGGGGCTGCTCGAACAGCGGTGGGTGGACGGCTCGTTCGGCAGCAGGACGGTCGCCGCGTACGCGGCCTGGCAGCGGCGCTGCGGGTACCAGGCGGGGGCGGCCGACGGGATCCCCGGCCCGGCCTCGCTGCACCAGCTGGGCACGGCGCAGGGGTTCGCGGTGACCGACTGAGGGCCACCGGCCGAGGATGACCGACCGAGGGCGACCGGCCGAGGATGACCGGCCGAGTCCGGGGTCTGCTCCCGGGCGAGTACGCGTTCCGGCTGTCGCTGGGAGCGCGTACTCGTCCGGGAGCCATGTACTCGCCTGGGAGTAGGCGAGGTTACTTCCACCGTCAGATGCCGGATGAGGCTCGGAGGGGAGAGCCTGGGGCCGTCCTGAGTGCTCCCGACTCGAAGGAGGTGCCCCGTGCGCTCGCCCACCGGTGCCGTCACGGCGTCCCGACCGACGCCAGGGCGGCCGGCAGTGCCGGCGTCCGGCGCCCGCCGCCTGCCGCCGGCCGTGCGCAAGCCCCTGGTCGTCCTGCACGTCGTCGCCTCGGTGGGCTGGCTGGCGCTGATGCTCTGCCTGCTCGCCCTGGCGGTGGCGGCGTTGACGGCGGGGGACGCCGACCGGCTGCGCACCGCCTACCGGGCGATGGGCCTGCTCGGTGACGTACTGATCCTGCCGCTGAGCCTGCTCGCCTTCCTGAGCGGGGTGGCGCTCGGGCTCGGTACGTCCTGGGGGCTGTTCCGGTACTACTGGGTGAGCATCAAGTTCTGGCTGACGCTCGGGGCGATGGCGGCCTCCGTCCTCGCCCTCACCGCCCGGCTGCACGACGCGGTGCGGGTGGTGGACGCGCATCCGACCGGTCCGATCACGGTGGCGGAGCTCGGCTTCGTCCGCTACAACACGGTGATCGTCCCGGCGGTGGCGCTGGCGCTCTACCTGTTCATGGTGGTCCTGTCCGTGTACAAGCCGTGGGGCCGCCGCAGGGCCACGGGCACCGGCGGGGCCCGAATACCCGGGGCGGGCGCCTGACCCGTCGGGTGTTGGTCGCCGGGTCGCCGGGTCGCCGGGTCGCCGGTCACGGGCTCCGGAGCCCGGTGCTCCGGGGAATGCCCGCGCGGCGGGCGGGCGTTGTCCTCCGGTGTGACCAGCGCCGCGCCCAGGACCAGGCTCTCCGTGCTCGACCGCTCCCGGACCAGACAGGGCGAGGAGCCGGCCCAGGCGCTGCGGGACACGGTGTCCCTCGCCCGCGAGGCGGAGCGGCTCGGCTACCACCGGTTCTGGGTCTCCGAACACCACGGTGTGCCGGGGGTGGCCGGTTCGGCGCCCACCGTGCTCGCCGCGGCGGTGGCGGCGGCGACCACGCGCATCCGGGTCGGTACCGGCGGAGTGATGCTGCCCAACCACCAACCGCTGGTGGTGGCCGAGCAGTTCGGGGTCCTGGCGGCGCTCTTCCCGGAGCGGATCGACATGGGGCTCGGACGCTCGGTGGGCTTCACGGACGGTGTCCGACGGGCGCTCGGGCGGGAGAAGGAGGCCGCGGACGAGTTCGGCGCCCAGCTGGCCGAACTGCTCGGCTACTTCGACGGCTCGCAGCAGGCGCACCGCGGCGTCCACGCCCGGCCGTCCGAGGGCCTGCGCGTCCCCGCCTTCGTCCTGGCCACCGGAGCGGGGGCCGACCTGGCCGCCGAGGCCGGGCTGCCGCTGGTGATCGCCGCCGCCCGCGGGGAGGACCGGATGCTCGCGGCGATCGACGGCTACCGCACCCGGTTCCGCCCCTCCGCCCAGGCGGCCGAACCCTACGTCGTGGTCTCGGGCACGGTGGCGGTTGCCGAGACGGTCGAGCGGGCGCACGAGCTACTCGTCCCGGAGGCCTGGTCCGGCGCGTACTCCCGCACCCACGGCGAGTTCCCGCCGCTGGCCCCCGCCGCCGAGATCCGCGCCCGGGAGATGACGGTCAGGGAGCGGGCTGGGTACGAGCAGTCGCTCAAGGGCCACATCGCGGGCACCCCGGAGCAGGCCGCCGCCGAGCTGGCGGCGCTGGTGGAGCGTAGCGGGGCGGACGAGTTCCTGGTCACCACCAGCACCTACGACCGCACCGCGCTGCTCGATTCCTACCGGCTCCTCGCCGAGGCCGTCGGCCAGGTCTGAGCGGCCGGGCGGGTCCGACCGGTCCGACCGGTCGGGGTTGTTCGGCCAGGGCGGGTGCTCCGGGCCGGCCGCTGTCAGCCCGCGTCGCCCTCGGCCACGGCGATCTCGGCCACGGAGACCTCAGCCCACGGAGACCTCAGCCCGCGTCGACCTCACTCGTCCCGAGCCGCGCGTAGACCTCCGGCCGCCGGGCCCGCAGCCGCAGGGCGATCCCGACGCCGGTCAGGAACACCACCGGCACGATCGCGACCAGCGGCCAGTTGACCGCCGGGCCGGCGCCGGTGAACAGGTCGAGCCGCCACACCACCAGCGCCGTGGCCCCGCACAGCAGCACGGTGGCGGCGAGCGGCGCCACGGCCGTGCGGAACACCCCGGCACTCGCGGCGGCCGCCCGGTTGCGGCGGAAGAAGGCGAACACGGCGAGTCCGGCCAGTGCCTGGAGCACCAGGATGCCGACCACCCCGGGGGAGTTCACCCAGAGGAAGAACTGGTCGTACGGGTCCGCGCCGATCAGGGCCGCCACCCCGACGGCCGCGGCCGCCAGCACCGACTGGGCGATGCCGCCGATCCACGGCGAGCCGTGGCGCGGGTGGATCCGGCCGAGCGCGGCCGGCGCGGCCTGCTCGGAGGCCAGCGCGTAGCCGTAGCGGGTGATGGTGTTGTGGAAGGCCAGCAGCGCCGCGAGCAGGCTGGTGACGATCAGCACCCGCTGCACGTCCGTGGCCCAGGCGCCGACGTAGTCGGTCATCGCGGTGAAGAACATCCCGGCCGGGTCGGCGGTGGCGGTCGCGACGGCCTCGGTGTCGCCGAAGGCCTGCACGATCATCCAGGTGATGAAGGTGTAGAAGAGGCCGAGGAAGGCGATCGCGGCGTAGGTCGCGCGCGGCACGGTCCGCTGCGGCTGCCGGGCCTCCTCGCGGTAGATCGCGGTGGCCTCGAAGCCGATGAAGGCGGCGAAGGAGAGCCCGAGCACCCCGCCCATCCCGCCGGAGAACACGTTCGTCGGCGCGAACGAGGACAGGTTCAGCCCGTGCGCCCCGCCCTTGACCAGCACCGCCACCGCGAGCACCAGCAGGATGCCGGTCTCGGCGATCAGCAGCGCCCCGAGCACCTTGGCCCCCAGGTCTATCGAGCGGTAGCCGAGGAACCAGACCACCGCGACCCCGAACAGCGCCCAGACCGGCCAGGGCAGGTCCAGCCCGAGCAGATCGGCGGCCGTGGTGTGGGCGAAGAACCCGAAGGCGCCGAACATGCCGATCTGGATCGCGTTGTACGAGAGCACCGCGAGCAACGCCGCGCCCAGCCCGGCCGCCCGGCCGAGGCCGCGGGTGACGTAGGCGTAGAAGGCGCCGGCGTTGCGGATGTGCGCGGTCATGGCGGTGAAGCCGACCGCGAAGAGCGCCAGCACCACACCGGTGGCCAGGTAGGCGACCGGGGTGCCGATGCCGCCGAAGGAGATCGCGAACGGCGCCACACCGGCCATCACGGTCAGCGGCGCGGCGGCGGCCACGACGAAGAAGACGATGTCACCGGTGCCGAGCACCCCGCGCCCCAGGCCGCCGCTCGGCGCGGAGGAGGCCGGGGACGCGGAATCGGACGGGGAGGCGGCGGAAGGGACGTCGGGGGGACGGAGTGCGGACGAGGTGGCCGCGTCGGAGGGCAGGGTCATGGGGGAGCTCTCCTGGGTCGTACGAACGAGGGTAGGACGGTCGGCGGCGACGACGCGTCGGCCGCCGACCGGAGAACGAGGCACCGCCGCGGTGGGGGACGGCCGGTACCGGTCGGAGGATCCGTCCGGGGCGGGAGTGCGCGGCGTCTCAGCGCGCGCGGTCGCGGCCCCTGCCGGGTTCACGGTCGCGGCCGGGCCCGCCGTGGGTGCGGCGCCCGCCGAGCCAGGTGCCGGCCACCTCGACCGAGGCCAGCTCGGCGGCCGGGACGGCATACGGATCGGTGGCCAGGTGCACCAGGTCGGCCCGCATGCCGGGCCGCAGCACACCCCACTCGGCCTCCTCGAAGGCCTGGTGCGCCACGCCCGCCGAGTACGCCGCCAGCGCCTCGGCGAGTCCGATCCGCTCGGCGGGCAGCCAGCCGCCGTCCGGCAGGCCGTCCGGGTTCTGCCGGGTGACGGCGGTGGCCAGCCCGGCCAGCGGCTCGTACCGGGTGACCGGCCAGTCGCTGCCGAAGGACACCCGGGCACCGTCGCGCAGCAGCGCGGCGATCTGGTACTGCCGGGCGCCGCGCTCCGGGCCGATCCGGGGCAGGGTGAGCTCGGTCATCAGCGGGTCGGTCTGTGCCCACAGCGGCTCGAAGTTGGCGATCACGCCGAGTTCGGCGAAGCGCGGCAGGTCGTCCGGGTGGACGAGCTGGACGTGTGCGATCACCGGTCGGCGGGGGCGCACCCCGTTGCGGCGGACGGCGGCCTCGACCGCGTCCAGCGCGATCCGCACGCCGTGGTCGCCGATCGCGTGGATGTGCGGCTGGAAGCCCAGCGCGTCGACCGCGGTGACGGCCTCCGCCAGTTCGGCGCCGGTCCAGTTGGCGACCCCGTGGGAGTGGGGGCAGTCGCTGTACGGCTCCAGCAGCGCGGCCGTCCCGGACTCGATGACGCCGTCGGCGAAGAACTTGACCGCCCGAGCGGTGAGCCGGCCGCGTCCGGCGGCCGCCACCCGGTCGCGGTCGGCCACCAGCCGGGGGAGCCGCCCGCGCCAGCCGTCCGGTTCGAGCAGCAGGGCGAGCCCGGCCCGGACCGGCAGGTCCTCCTCGGCCACGGCGGCCAGCCAGGTGTCCACCTGCGCCGGCTCGACCCAGGCGTCCTGGAGCCAGGTCAGTCCGGCGGCCGCCAGCCTGGCGGTGGTCTCCCGCAGCGCGGCGACCTGCTCGGCCACCGGACGCGGCGGGACGAGCGCGAGGACGGGGTTGAGCGCCCCGAACTCGCGCAGGGTGCCGAGCGGGCTGCCGTCCGGCCGGCGGACGATCTCGCCACCGACGGGTTCGGGCGTCTCCGGCCCGTACCCGGCCCGGCGCAGCGCCTCGCTGTTGGCCCAGCCGGTGTGGTGGTCCATGGTGCGCAGCAGCACCGGCCGGTCCGGGACGGCCTCGTCGAGCAGCCGGGCGTCGAACAGCCCGCCCTCGGCCAGCCACGGGTCGACGGCGTCGCCGGTGATCCACTCGGCCTCGGGGTGCCGCTGCGCCCAGTCGCGGACGGCTGCCACGACCTGTTCCAGGCTGGTGCAGTCGCGGACCGGCACGCCGAGCAGGCCGATGCCGCCGAGCAGCGGGTGGACGTGGCCGTCGCCGAAGGAGGGCAGCAGGGCGCCGCCGTCGAGGTCGACGGTCTCGGTGCCTTCGTCGCGCAGGGCCAGGGCGGCGTCGCCGAGGGCGGCGATCCGCCCCGCGCCGACGGCGAGGGCGTGGGTGTGGGGGAGGGCGGGGTCTCCGGTGTGGATCCGGCCGCCGGTGAAGATCGTTTCGGCACGCATACGGGGGTGTGCGTCCTCTCCGGGGAGGGCGGGCCGGTGGGGTGCGCGGCCTGCCTAACCGAATGGGGTTCGGTTACCGTAGGCGCGGCACCGGCAGGTGCGGAAGGGTTTTACTGAAAGCCGTTCAGTAACGCTTGGATAACGACGACCAACGGCGATCTTGGTCTGCCGGGGCCGACGGGGCCGCTCGGCGACCCCGAAGGTGAGGAACCGGGCATGCCCAGGCCGCGCACACCCCTGCTGGACCGGCAGCGCATCGTGGACACCGCGCTGCGGCTGGTCGACGAGGCGGGGGATCTCACCATCCCCGCCCTGGCCGGCGCGCTCAAGGTCAGCCCCTCCGCGCTCTACCACCACGTCGCCGGACGGGCCGAGATCGTCGCCCTGATGCGGGCCGAGCTGGTGCGCACCATCGGCGAGCAGTCGATGTGGGACCAGTCCTGGGACGCGGCGCTGCGCACCTGGGCGCACGCCTACCGGGACGCCTTCGCCGAGCACCCCGGCATCATCCGGCTGCTCGCCACCGCGCCGCTCGCCGAATCGTTCATGCACACCCTGTACGAGCGGGCCGTCGCCACCCTGGAGGACGCGGGCTTCGCGGCGCAGGACGTGATGGGCCTGATCACCGCCCTGGAGAGCTTCATCCTGGGGTCGGCGCTGGACCTGGTCGCCCCGGACGTCATGGTCGACGCCGTCGACCGTGCCACCACCCCGCGGCTGGCCGACGCCCTGGACGCCGTCCCCGCCGGGCGCGAGCGTGCCGACCGGGCCTTCGAGCTCGGCCTCGCCGCCCTGATCGAGGGCTACCGGGCGCTGCTGGGCTGACCGGCCCTTCCGCCCGGTGCTCCAGGTGGGCGGGATTTCTGACCAGGTGTGATGACCTGCTAGTGTTCTGCACGTCGAGAGGAAGTGACCTTCCGGGAAACGGACTCTTGAGCAGGCGTCAGCGGTGCTACCAGAGCACGCCCTACTTTCAGTAGGGAGAGTCCGTGCGACCCGGGCCTGGCGCTCCACCCGAAGGGGCTCGTTCCGTCCAGCGGAACGGGCCCCTTCGTCGTGTTCGCACCCGGGAAGTCGAGCTGTTATCGCACCTTCGGCCTCGAAGTCCTGTCGCATGGGCTACTGTCGGCCAAGGTCTCGGGCCAGGTGGTCGGTGAACGGTACCCCAACACCCCTGACCCACCAGTGACGCGGGCCCCCCGCCTGGACTGACGCGCCGTCATATCTTGGCTGGAACTGGCCGCTTGCGATGTGAATATGCCATTGGAATGTTCGTCATATGAAATCCGGCAGTAGCCTTCCGTGTCGAACTTGCCACTGCTGGTGGTGAACCGGTCGGCGCCGCGCTGCGTCCGGCCGCCCAGACCCCGCGAAGGAGCCGGTGTGCCCGGTATCGACGAATGCCTCTCCGGAGCGATGGCGATCGCGGGGGCCCGCGCCGCGAGCCTGGTCGACTGGAGCAGCGGGCTGGCCCTCGGCAGCCTCGGGGACAGTCCGTCCGGTGAGCACGAGACCTCCGCCGCCGAGGCAACCGACCTGGTGCGGGCGGCCGTTGAGAGTCAGACCTTCACCGCGGCGGAGGACCGGAGAGCCCCGTTGGAGGACATCATCGTCACCGCCGGCCGCAGCTACCACCTGATCCGCTTCATCGACACCGCCTTCGACAGCAGGCTCGTCCTGCACCTCTGGCTGGACCGCGCGGAGGGCAACCTCGCCGCCGCCCGCTTCCGCCTCCAGGCCCTCACCGAGGAACTGGTGCTGGGGTGAGCGCGTGACCGCCGCAACCGGCACCGTGCCGCCGCTCCCCGCGGGCGGCGCCACCCCGAAGACTCCGGGCGAGGCGCTCGCCCTGTTCGCCGACCGCCGCGTCACCGGCGCCCTGCGCGGACCGCTCGGCAGTCTCCACCTGGTCGACGGCCAGGTGACCGCCGCTGAGTCCCCCCGGGCACCCGGCCTGGCCGATCTGCTCACCGGCTGCGGCCGGATCACCCCCGAGGGCTGGACCGACCTGCTCCGGCTGCACGGCCCGCGGTCGAGGGTCGGCGAGGTGCTGGTCGAACAGCGGCTGATCACCCGGGGAGAACTCGAACTCGGCCACCTGGGAACGCTGTTCGACGCCGCGTTCTTCGTCCTCGCCGATCCGGCCGGCGGCGTCTGGCGGTTCGAGGCCGACGCCCGGCACTGGCTCGGCCCGGTCGCCCGGGTCGAGCCCGCCAGGATCTGCCGCGAGGTCGAACGCCGGCGGCAGCTGCTCGACCGGATCTGGCCGTGGGCCCAGCTCGACGCGACGCCGGTCCGCCCGGCCGAGCGCAGCCGGCATCCGGCCCACCGGCCGCCCGGCCGCCGGCGCCGCGAGCTGCTGGACCACGCCGACGGCCGAAGAACCCCGGCGGACCTGGCCCGGCTGCTCGGCCGCTCCGGCTTCGGAGTGACGGCGGACGTCCGCCGGCTGGCCGCCGCCGGACTGCTGGACGCCCCGTGCCCGGCAGCTCCGGCGGCGACCGGCCCGGCACCGGCGGCTCCGGCAGCCCCGGCAGCGGCGGTGCCGGCACCGAAGGCTGCCCCACGGCACGTACCGGCGCCCGAAGTCCCCGCGCCGGTCACGACCGGGCGGGCCGGAGGACTGCACCGCCGGATCCCCGGCGCCAGCCTCCGGGAGGCCGGGCTCGCCGGAGCCCCGGTCACGGCCGGCCCCGCCCCCGCCGCTGCCCCCACCGGGGCCGACACCCCCACGAACTCCGAACGCCCGCCCACCACGGCAGCGGCCCACCCGCTGGCCGTCCCCGACCCGGACATCGCCCTGCTGACCCGGGTCCGAGACCTTCTGGAGGCCCGACTTTGACCCACTCCCCGCCCGCGACCCCGCCGTCCCGGCCATGAGGCGGGCCCTCAAGCAGCGTGTCGGAAGGAGACAACTGATCGCCTTGGAGACCGAGTTGCTCGCCGAACTGCGTTCCGTCAAGCATCGCGTCCCGCACCTCGCGGGCGGCCTGGTCGCCAGTGTGGACGGCCTGCTGGTGGCGCACGACACCCACGGCACCGAACCCTCCGGCCTGGCGGCGATGACGGCGGCCTCGCTCTCGCTGGCGCAGCGGCTCGCCGACACCACCGGGCAGGGCGAGTTCCGTGAGTCGCTGGTGCGCGGCGAGAACGGCTACGTCGCCGTCTACGCGGCCGGCGGCAGCTGCGTGCTGACGCTGCTCGCGCACCCGGAGGTCAACGTCGGCCGGCTGCACCTGGAGGCCCGCCGCAGCGCGCAGCGCATCGCGGGGATGCTCAACGAGGCACTGCTGCCCAAGGATCCGCGCGACGCGCTCTGACCCGGGCCGTCGGTCGCCGCATCACCTCGCCGACCGATCCCCGCCACCTCGACACCGCGACACCTCACCGCGTCACCACCTCGACGCCTTACCGCCTCACCACCTCACCACCTCACCATCGAACGGGAGTTACCCAGATGACCGACGCAGCCGGCGCGCTCAAGCAGGCCATGACCAGCATCGAGGGCGCCATCGGCGCGGCCCTGGTGGACTACAACAGCGGCATGGCGCTGGCCACCCTCGACGGCCCCGGCGGACTCGACCTCAACGTCGCCTCCGCCGGCAACACCGACGTGGTCCGCGCCAAGATGCGCACCATGGACATGCTCGGCCTCCAGGACGGGATCGAGGACATCCTGATCACCCTGACCAGCCAGTACCACCTGATCCGCCCGCTCACCGGCCGCACCGGCAAGGGCCTCTTCCTCTACCTCGCGCTGGACAAGTCGCGTGCCAACCTCGCGATGGCCCGCCACCAGCTGGGCAGGATCGAGGGCGAACTGGAGGTCTGACGGCCGACCCCCCGGCCTCCCGGCCCGCCGGGCCCCGGACGGGGCCCGGTCTCAGCCCGGCGGCAGGTCCGGTCCGACGGCCCGCCCGCGCACCAGCTCGGCCGGCCCGCCCGGCCGGTCCCGGGCGGCCAGTGCGGCGGCCGTCCGGTCCCAGGACGGGCCGGTCAGCAGCGTCCGTGCCTCGTCCGGACCGCACAGCCGCCACTCCACCAGCTCGTCCTCCGGCAGGACGAGCCGGTCGAGCATCCGCGCCGTCACCGCGCCCCCGTCGAACACGTAGACCAGGAGGGCGGTGTCCCGGCCGGTCGCGGGGTCCGCATCGGGGTCGGCCGCTGTGCCCGGCTGCCAGTCCAGCGCGAGCAGCGGCCCGGGCTCGATGTCCCAGCCGAGCTCCTCGCGGATCTCCCGGCGGGCCGCCGCCCGGGGCATCTCCCGGTCCGCCTCCACCCCGCCGCCCGGCAGCGTCCAGTGCGGCACCAGCCCGCGCGGCCCGTCCCACGGCCGCAGCCGCACCAGCAGCACCCGGCCGTCGGCATCGGTGAACAGCGCCCGCGCCTTCGTCCGGATGCGGGGGCGGGTGGTGTAGTAGGTCTCCCGGTCCATCGGCGGCTCCGGCGGCTCCTCGACCGGCGGGGTCAGCCCCGGAGCCGCGGCCAGTCCGAGGTATTCGGGCACCGGGCCGTCGGCGGGCAGCCGGTCGAGCGTGTGCCCGACCGGCCGGCTGTCCTCCAGCTCCAGCGGCCCGGCCTCGCGCGGCGCCCGCAGACAGGCCGTCACCCGGCGCGAGAGCCGCGGCGGCAGCGCGTGCCCGGCCTGCTCGGCCGTCAGCCAGGTCCAGCCGCCGACCTCCGCCGTGTCCGGCCGGAACGCCGCCACCTGCTCAGCCGTCAGCGGATCCGCCCAGTAGAGGTAGACGACGATCGGCCGGTCACCGTCGCGCAGGAGCGCCCAGTCCACACCGGCGAGCGGCCCCAGCCGGGGCGTGAAGCCCAACTCCTCGCGGATCTCCCGCAGTGCGGTCTCCCGGGGCGACCGGTCCGTCGGCTCCCAGCCGCCGCCCGGGATCGCCACCGGATGCTTGCGGTCGTACGGCAGCCGCACCGCCAGCATTCGTCCTGTCATGTCCTGGAACAGCAGCACCCCCGCCGCCGCCAGGACCTCCCGTCCGTCCACGCCCACGCTCTCCACCCCGGCTCCCTCCGCCGCACTTTCCCCAGCCACGACAACCCGTGCCACCCCGATGGTTCCCCCGTCGCGCCCTTCACCGACCCTGCCGTCCGGGGACGCTGTCGGATCGGCAGGCCTGGCGGCTCTGGTAGCCGGATCTGGCGAACTTCCGTTCGGAGTCGGGGTCGTGGGTTCGATCGCGGTGGCGGGACGCCCGGGCGCGCACGGGCGGGTGCTCCCCGGCGGCCCCGCCGCGGACTCAAGCGGTCGGCGAGACCGGTGGCCGCATGCCGAGCCACTGCTCGGAGCCCCAGGCCTCGAAGCGCTCCACCTCGGTGAACCCCAGCTTCGCCGCGAGGCGCATCGAGGCGGTGTTGGCGCTCTGGGTGGTGAGCACCACGGGCTCGCCGGGAAGCGCGCCGTCGAGCCAGCCGAGCGCCGCCGCACACGCCTCGGTGGCGTACCCGGACCCCCAGGCGCTCGGCAGGAGCAGGTAGCCGAGATCGGCCTTCCCCGCGGCGGCCGGGCGCCGGTGTCCCGTCGCCCTCCTGAGCAGCAGGTGGCCGATCATCGACCCGTCGAGCTCGACGACGAAGCTCCCGGGCCATCGCTCGGGCGCCGGGGGCAGCTCGCGCTCCAGCTCGTCGCGCGGCCGGGGGCCGCCGAGGTGGGTGTGCACGTCCGGTGAGGCGAGCAGTTCGACGAACGCCGCACGGTCCCTGGTCTCGGGCGCGCGGAGTACGAGCCTTTCGGTCCTGATCGGAGCGGGCGGCCAGGTCACGGATCCGAGATCGTCCATCCGCGCACGCTAACAGGTGGTCAAAGCCGGATCCATCCGGGAAAAGGCCGGGCGACCGGCTCCCGGGCCGCGCCATGATGGCCCGCATGGGCGATCAGGCTTTCGAGTGGGTGACCATCTTTCACTACGAGAACGTCGCCGGCTGCCCGCGGCCGCGGCAGCTGACGGTGGTTTGACTGCGGGACCGCGGCATCGACTGGCACCCGTTCGCCGACGACGAGATCAGGTACGACCTGATGTGCGGAGTGGGCGCGGACGGCCACTGGCACGGCACGGTCGCCGTTCGTTTCCGGGCCGACGCGCTTCGACGGCTCGGACTGCACCCCGATCAGCCGACGTCGGGGCCGGCGGACCCGCTGCCGCCGAAGTGGTGGGGTCCGTGGTCCCGTTGATCCCGGTCAGGGCCGGGGGAGGCGCGGAGTGGCCAGCGCCTCGGCGGCCGCGTGGGCCATCTGTTCGTCGTGCCGGCCGCTCGCGCCGCGGACGCGGGCGGCGGCTTCGGAGGCGGCGAGGGCGAGGAGGCCCGGGAGGAGGTCGGTGCTGCGGGCGGCGAGCCAGCGGGTGCCCTGGGTGGCCATCCACCAGAGGTCGGCGGCCCGGCCCGGTGGCGGTTCGGCCGGGGCGGAGGCCGGGGGCGGGCCGAGCGGATGGCCGGCCTGGACGAGCAGGTCGTGGAACCGCCGGGCGATCAGGTGGTGTCCCTCGGCGCTGGGGTGCAGCCGGTCCACGCTCAGCAGCCGGCGCTCGGCCGGCCACGGCAGTTCGGCGACGTGCAGGTGGACGGCCCGGTGGCGGGCGGCGAGGGCGTGCACCACGGTGTTGACCGCCCGCATCCGCCGGGCCAGCGGACGGGCGAGCGGCGCCGGGAGCCGGAGCAGGCTGCCCGGGTCGGGAAGACAGGCGGTCAGCAACCTGGCGCCGTGGCCGGACAGTTCGGCCATCGTGGCATCCAACTCCAGCGCGGTGCGCCGGATGTCGAAGCCCGCGCGCAGGGTGTCGTTGCCGCCGACCACCACGGCGGCCAGCTGCGGCCGGAGCGCCAGCGCTTGCGGCAACTGACGTGTCGTCAGTTCGGTGGTGAGCGCGCCGCTGTGCGCCAGGTTGGTGAACTCGACCTCCTGCCCCTCGGGCGCCAGCGAACGGGCCAGGACGGCGGCCCATCCGCGCCAGCCTCCGTCGACCTGGTCGCCGACGCCCTCGGTCAGCGAGTCGCCGAGCGCGACGAAGCGCAGCAGCTCGCCCGCGGCGGGGCGTTCCTCCGCCGCCCGGTCACGCGGGGCGTCCAGCATGCTCATTCCGACTCCCCTCCACCGCTTCGTCGTTGCGCGCGCCGTGCGCCGCCAGGAACGCCGACACCGCCGTCGGCCAGCCGTACCGCTCGGCCTGGGTTCGGGCGGTGGCCCGCCGCTGCTCCTCCGGCCGTTCGAGCAACTGCCGCACCGCGGAGGCGAATCCACCACCGGTGTCGACGGCCGCCACCCCGGCGGGCCCGATCAGCCCGGGCAGCGCGGAGGAGCGGCTGACGGCCACCGGCGTGCCACAGGCCAGGGCCTCCAGCGCGGCCAGTCCGAAGGTCTCCACCGGACCGGGCGCGAGCACCACGTCGGCGCACCCCAGCAGCCGGGCCAGCTCGGCCCGGGAGCCGAGGTGCCCGAGGAAGCGCACCGGGAGCCGCAGCCGTGCGGCCCGGGCCGCCAGCCGCTCCCGCAGCGGGCCGGTCCCGGCCACCACCAGGACAGCGGGCAGCCGGCGGGCCCGCAGGGCGGCCAGCGCCTCGATCGCCCGCCCGGGCCGCTTCTCGGTGGAGAGCCGGGAACAGAGCACCAGCAGCGTCTCCGCCGGGGCGGCGTACCGGGCCCGCTCGGCCGCCCGTGCGGCGGGCGGCAGCGGGCGCATCGTCTCCAGGTCGACCCCGAGCGGGGCCCGGACCAGGTTGGGCGTGCCGATCCGCCGGAACTCCGCGGCGGCCCAGTCGGTCGTGCAGAGCACCGAGTCGAAGGCCCGGGCGGTGGCCGCGTTGAGCCGGTCGGCCGCCGCGCCCGCCAGCGGGCCTGGCACGCCCCAGGTGCGCAGCACCCCGGTGGCGCTCTCGTGCGAGACCATCACCGAGCGCACCCCGTGCCGCCGGGCCCAGGCGCCGGTCCAGCGCAGCGTGGTGCGGTCGGACACCTCCAGCCGGTCGGGGGAGAACCTGGTCAGCTCGGCGGTCACCGCCCGGCGGTCGGTGAGCAGCCGGTAGCCGCCGGCGGCCGGCAGGACCGGGCCCGGCAGGGTGACCACCACGCCCTGGTCGGTCTCCTCCTCGGAGCGCCGCTCGCCGGGGATGATCAGCACCGGCCGGTGCCCGGCCGCCCGGTACCCGGCGCCGAGGTGGCGCAGCGCGGTGCGCAGGCCGCCGGAGACCGGGGTGACGAAGTTGGCGAGCCGGACGATCGTCAGGGCACCGTCGGCCGTCGGAGCGCCGTCGGTCGTCCGGGGCCTGTCGGTCGTCGGAGCCCCGCCGGTCGTCCGCGCCCCGTCGTCGGGCGTGGCGGTCATGCCGGCAGCTCCTCGGGCAGGGCGGGCGCCACGGGCTCGACCGCCGACGGGGGAGCGGGCGGCAGCGGCAGCCCGTGGTGCTCCGCCAGCACCTCGGCGTAGTGCCGCAGCAGCTGGTCCCCGACCGCCTCCCAGGTGCGGGCGGTCACCTCGGCCCGCCCGGCCCGCCCGTACCCGGCCCGCCGCGCCGGGTCGGCGGCCAGCTCGGCCACCGCCCGGGCCACGGCGGCGCCGTCCCGGGGCGGCACCAGCAGGCCGGTGCGGTGGTGTGCGACCAGGTCCAGCGGGCCGCCCGCCGCCGGGCCGATCACCGGCACCGCGCTGGCCATCGCCTCCTGGATGGTCTGGCAGAAGGTCTCCAGCGGGCCGGTGTGCACGAAGACGTCCAACGTCGCGAAGCAGCGCGCCAGTTCGTCACCGGTGCGGCGGCCGAGGAACACCGCGCCCGGCATGGCGGCCTTCAGTCCGGGCGCCGAGGGGCCGTCCCCGATCACCACCACCCGCACCCCGGGCAGTGCCGAGGCCGCCGTCAGCAGGTCGACCCGCTTCTCCGGCGCCAGCCGCCCGACGTACCCGACCAGCACCTCCCCGCCCGGCGCGAGCGCCCGGTGCAGCGCCTCGTCCCGGTGCCGGGGGTGGAACCGCACCGAGTCCACCCCGCGCGGCCACAGTTGCACCCTGGGCACCCCGTGCGCGGTGAGGTCCTGGGCGGCCGGGGTGGACGGGGCCAGGGTGCGGGCGGCCGCCCGGTGCACGGCCCGGATCCGCCGCCAGGCGGCGGCCTCGCCGAGGCCCCGGCCGGCCCGGTAGGCGTGGGCGTACCCGGCCAGGTCGGTCTGGTAGACGGCCACGGCGGGCACCCCGAGGCGCGCCGCGACCTGCATCCCGCGGGCGCCGAGCACGAACGGGCTGGCCAGGTGGACCAGGTCCGGCCGGTGCCCGGCGATCGCGGCCGCCAGCTGCCGGCTGGGCAGCGCGATCCGGACCTGGGGGTACCCCGGCAGCGGTACCGACGGGATGTGCAGCACGGGGATCTCCCCGGCCGCGGCGCCGCCGAAGGTCTCGGGCGGGCACTCGGCGCCCCGCGCGGGCGCGGGGGTGACGACGAGGGGCTGGTGGCCCCGGCGGACCAGGTGCTCGGCCGTCCGCAGCACGCTGTGGGCGACTCCGTTGACCTCGGGTGGGAAGGATTCGGTGACGATGGCGACGCGCATGCCGGTGTTCTGTCCACGTCCGGCGTGCACCCGGCCAAAGGGATCTGTCGTGCAGAAGAACGCGGGTCGGCGATTTGCACCACCGACCCGCACCCGGGAACGTGCCCGGTCACACCGACGCGGCGGTCTCCTTGAGCTCCGCGTACGGCGCGAGTTTGCGGATCGACTCGATGCTCTTCAGGCAGTCGTCCTTGCTCTCCTGCGGGTCGCCGGTCACCACGATCGCCCCGTTGCTCGCCTTGAGCCGGAAGCGGTGCATGCCGCCCTCGTCCACGTACAGTTCGAATTTCCCTGCCATGCCAGAATCAGCCTTCCGCTCGGATGACCCCCTGGCACCGCACCGTAGGGTCAAATCCCTTGTGCGGCACGTCAGATGATCCATCCGGGTGCAAACGCCCGTGGTGCGTACGGCCGGTCAGGGGCGCGGCTCGGACGCTCCCGCGACCAGCCCGGTGAGGGTGGCGGTCAGGACACGGGTGAGCCGGGGTTCGACCTCGACGACGGCGTGGGCGAGCCGCGGGTCGCCGAGGTAGAGGGCGGCGACCTCCGCGCCCGGGTTCGCGATCTGCCACAGGGCTCCGGCCAGTGCGACGGCGGTGGCGACCAGGTCGACGACGTCCTGCTCGTCCAGGGCGGGCACCTGCGTGCGGACGGCCGCGCCGATCGGCCCGATGGCGGCGAAGGTGGCGAGCTTGAACTCGCGCACCGCGTCGAGCGAGACGTTGCGCTCGAGGTTGAGCGGGGCGTGGGCGAGCAGGTCGCAGAACGGTCCGCGGGCCGCCAGGGTGGCGGCGAACGCCTGCGCCACGGCGGCCGGGCCGGGGTCCGCGGTCTCCCGCAGCCGTGCGGTCAGCGCGTCCGACCACTCCGCCCAGCCCTCGGCGGTCAGCCGCAGGAAGATCTCCTCGCGGGTCTCGAAGTACCGCAGCAGCGCCGACTTGTGCATCCCGACCGCGGCGGCGATGTCGGTCAGGGTGATGTCCCTGATGCCGTGCTCGCGGCTGAGCGAGCGGGCCGCCTCCAGGATCGCGGCCTCGCGCAGTCGCTTGGCCTCGGGCGAGCGCGCACGCTGGAACTCCGATGCAGTCACCTGGCCATGGTAGTGCAACGCCGTTGACGTAATACCGCAACACCGTTGCACTAATAGCGCAACGGTGTTTTACTATCGGCATGGAGAAGAGCATGGGGAAGAACACCGAACAGGCCTGGTTCGTCACCGGCAGCTCGCGCGGCTTCGGCCGCACCCTCGTCCGCGCCGCGCTCGAAGCCGGCGACCGGGTGGCCGCGACCGCCCGCAGGCCGGAGCAACTCGCCGACCTCGTCGAGGAGTTCGGCGACCGCATCCGGCCGATCGCGCTGGACGTCACCGATCCGGCCGCCGCCCGCGCGGCCCTCGCCGAGGCGCGGGCCGCCTTCGGCCGGATCGACGTGCTGGTGAACAACGCCGGCTACGCCAACCTCTCGCCGATCGAGACCACCGAGGACACCGACTTCCGCGCCCAGTTCGAGACCAACTTCTGGGGCGTCTACAACGTCACCAAGGCCGCGCTCCCGCTGCTGCGCGAGCAGAAGGGCGGGCTGGTCATCCAGTTCTCCTCGATGGGCGGCCGGGTCGGCGGCTCCCCGGGCCTCGCCTCCTACCAGGCGGCGAAGTTCGCCATCGACGGGTTCAGCCGGGTGCTGCGCACCGAGACCGCGCCGTTCGGCGTGAAGGTGCTGGTGGTCGAGCCCAGCGGCTTCCGCACCGACTGGGCCGGCTCCTCGATGACGGTCCACGACGTCCCGGAGGCCTATGAGGAGACGGTCGGCGCCATGCACCGGCTGATGCGCCAGGGTGACGGCGCCGCGGGCGACCCGGCCCGCGCCGCCGGGATCCTCGTCCGGGTGGCCAAGCGGCGGGACATCCCGCACCACCTGCCGCTCGGGGCCTACGCGGCCGAGAGCTCGATCGCCGTGGACCGGCGGCTCCTGGCGGAGGACACCAGGTGGCGCGAGGTGTCCCGTTCGGCCGACTTCGCCGAGGCGTACCCGGTGCCCTTCCCGCCGGATTCGGCGAGCTGACCGGCCCGTGCAGTGCCCCTCCCCGCGCGGCGCCCTCCCGGCATGACGGCCCTCCCGACGCGACGGCCCGGCGCGGGGCGAGCGCCGGGCCGCGGGAGCCGCGGGGTTCAGAAGGCGTCGAGGATGCCGGTGAGCGCGCTCTTCTCGGCGCTGTCCACGCTCAGGCCGTAGTACTGCTTCACCTGCACCCAGGCGCGGGCGTAGGTGCAGCGGTACGAGGCCTGCGGGAGCCACTCGGCCGGGTCGCGGTCGCCCTTGGAGCGGTTGCTGCTCGCCGAGACCAGCAGCAGCTGGGGGCGGGTGACGTCGTTGGCGAAGGCCTTGCGCTGGTCGGTGGTCCAGCTCCACGCGCCGGAGGCCCAGGCCTCGGAGAGCGGCACCAGGTGGTCGACGTCGAAGGAGGAGGCGTTGGTGGTGGTCGCGCCGTCGTACGGCGAGGACCAACTGCCGCTGGTGGCCTTGCAGGAGGTGTCGGTGACGACGTTGCCGCCGTCCCGCTTGACGACCCACTCGCGGGTGTCGCAGGTGCCGCTGATGGTGATCCAGGTCGGGAACAGCGTGCGGTCGTAGGTGTCCCCGTGGGTCTCCGGGGTGGCGGGCATCGCGGCGAGGTAACTCCGGGCGATGGCCGCGGAGACCGGGGTCGGCAGGGCGGCCTGGGCCGGGGCGCCGGTCGTGAGCACGGTCGCGGCGGCGAGGGCGGCGGCGGCCGGTATGCAGGACAGGAATCGACGTGCGGACGTGGTGAGGGCCATGGCGGACGCTCCATCATCAGATCGGATGAACTGCTGATTTGCGTGCGCCAGTGTGGCGACCCCGTCACCTACGCGGGTAGACCCCGGAAGTGAAATCCTCGTGCACAACAGACCTGCGCCGGACAAGTCCGGCGCAGGTCAAGGGGGTTCATGAGGTTATGTCCGCATTTCCGGCCGTCGCCGGGGGAGTTCAGTCGCGGCGGCGGCCCGCCATCCAGACGTAGACCAGGACGCCGGCGAACAGGAACAGCACGCCCTGGTAGACGGCGGCGTAGCCGGCCCCGGCGAGCAGCCAGAGCGAGAAGGCGAACGCGCCCAGGCCGAGGGCGGCGTCGCGCACCAGCCGGCCGCGGTCGACCTTGCCGCCGTCCCCGCGCACCAGCCAGAACAGCTGGGCGGCGGTGGACAGCAGGTACGGGACGGTGGCGGTGAAGGTGGTGACCAGCACCAGGATCTCGAAGGCGCCCTTCGCGCCGCTGGCGAAGTTGAGCACGGTCAGCACCGAGGCCAGGGTGACGCCGACCAGCACGCCGAAGACCGGCACCCCGCGCCGCTCCTTGCCGAAGGCCGCCGGGAACAGCCCGTCCTTGGCGGCCGCGTACGGGGCCTGGGCGGAGAGCAGGGTCCAGCCGTTGAGCGCGCCGGTCATCGAGACCAGCGCGGCGAGGGCGATCACCGTGCCGCCCCAGTTGCCGCCGAACATGGCGTCCACGGCGTCCGAGAACGGCGCGGTGGAGTGGATCAGCTGCTGGTGCGCCACGGTGCCGAACACCGCGACGGTGCCGAGCAGGTAGACCGCCGCCGCACCGGCGGTGCCGAGCACGCTGGCCCGGCCGACGTTGCGCTCCGGGTCGCGGACCTTCCCGGCGCTCATCGCGGCAGACTCCACGCCCAGGTAGCTGAACAGCAGGATCGCCGCCGCGGCGGACATGCCGCCCGCCCAGCCCTGGCCGGAGGCGTCGAAGGCGCCCAGGTTCTTCGGGTCGAAGAAGAACAGGCCGCCCACCGCGACCAGCAGCAGCGGGATGAACTTCAGCACGGTGGAGACCAGCTGGACCGCCCCGACGAAGCGGGTGCCCGCCAGGTTGGCCAGCGCCGGCAGCCACTGGATGGTCAGTGCGGCGGCGATCTCCAGCGGGATCGAGTGGTGCAGCGGCAGCAGCACGTCCAGGTACCCGACGGCGGCCACGGCGAGCGCGGCGTTGCTGACCCAGGTGGTGATCCAGTACGACCAGGCGGCCAGGAAGCCGGCGAAGTCCCCGAAGGCCTCGCGGGCGTAGACGTACGGGCCGCCGGTGCGCGGGTTGCGGCGGGCCAGCTGCCCGAAGACCAGCGCCAGCGCGATCGCGCCCACGGTGAGCACCGCGAAGGAGAGCAGGCTGACCGTTCCGAACGGGGCCACGGCCGCCGGGATCATGAAGATGCCGCCGCCGATGATGTTGCCCATCACCAGGGCGGTGGCGGTCGCGAGCCCGAAGCGGCGGCCGTTCGTCTGCGGCGGCGGGCCCGCGGGCGCGGCGCCGACCGGGGTGCCCGGGGTCTCCGGGTCGCTCGGCCGGGCCGCCGGCCGGGGTGCGGCGGGACTGGTCTGCATGAGGGTGGTGCGCCTTTCGTGGTCCTGCTCGCGCGCCCGGTGGAGCGCCGTGGAGCGACTGTCCATGCTCGGACGACGCCGGACCGGTCGCCAAATCGATGGGATTTGTTCAGTTCGTCCGGTCCGTCACCGCAAGACTTGCGGTCCGGGGGCGGTCGGGCGGGCACTCGTCCGGCGCCCGTCACCCGGCTGTTCGACCGGATTCACGGTTGTACGCCCTCTTTCACGGCCCTGTGCCCGGATTCGTCCGGCCGGGGGAGTTGCCTCACCCGAATGCCTCAGCCCGGTTGCGGCGCGCGCCCTGAGGTGCGCGTTCGTGTGCCAACGTGGGCCCGGCGCCTCCCCGGTGGGGCGCCGCCCGGCCCGTCGGGCGGCCGTGCCGGCCGGTCGGGGGCGCGGGTCCGAGAACCAGAGACGAACCAAAGGACATCAGATGTCGCTTCGTGGGAAGATCCGCAAGCTCGCCGTGATCGTTGCCGTGGCCGGTGCCGTCGTGACGGTTCCGACCTCGGCCATGGCGGCGGGCACGCAGTCGGAGGAGCAGATCCTGCAGACCGGCACTGCGGGCGTCGGCCTGTTCGGCCCGCACGCCACCTGGTTCAACTACGCCGAGGCCGGCGAGAGCGACTGCGGCTGCTGATCCCGCCGCACCCCGAGCCCGGAGGCCGCCCGCCGACCCCCGGGCTCACGGCTGTCCGGCCGCCCTTCCGCGGCCGCGGAACGGCTCCGCGGAACGGCTCCGCGGAACGGCTCCGAGGTCCCCGTCGTCCTCAGACGCGGACCGCCGCCCGCTCCCGCAGCTCCTTCAGCACCGCGATGTCCATCGCGTGCCCGGTGCCGTCGCCGCCGTGCTTGCGGTCCGGGGTCTCCACCACCAGCGGCACCCCGGCCGTCTCCGGGTGCTCGAACAGCTCGCGGAACGGCTCGGCGCCGATCATCCCGGCGCCGATGTTGGCGTGCCGGTCCTTGCGGGCGCCGACGACGTCCTCGGAGTCGTTGGCGTGGATCAGCCGCAGCCGGCCCGGACCGGCCGCGGCGGCCAAGGCGTCCAGGGCGGCCGTCACCCCGCCCGGCTCCGCCAGGTCGTGCCCGGCGGCGAAGGCGTGGCAGGTGTCCAGGCAGACCCCCACCTTCGGGTGGTGGTCCAGCGCCGCCACGTACTCGGCCAGCTGCTCCAGCCGTGAACAGAGCGAGCTGCCCTGGCCGGCGGTCGGCTCCAGCAGCAGCCAGGGCGCGTCGTCCCCGAGCCCGTCCAGCTCGTCCAGCAGCGGTCGGACGTCCGCCCGGACCTGCGCCATCGCCTCGGCCCGGCGCGAGCCCCCGCCGGGCGCCGTACCGACCGCCGAGCCGGTGTGCAGGACGACGCCGAGCGCGCCGATGGCGTGACCGCGGCGCAGCGAGTGCCGCAGCGAGTCGGCCGAGCGCTCGCGGGTGGCCGGGTTGTCCGAGCCGAAGTTGATCAGGTACGGGGCGTGCACCCAGGCCGGGATGCCCCGGTCGGCGCAGGCGGCGCGGAACTCCTCGTCCTGGGCCGGACTGCCCGGGGGAGTGGCCCAGCCGCGCGGGTTGGCCACGAAGACCTGCACCGTCTCGGCGCCGACCCGCTCCGCGTACGCCAGGCCGGTCCCCGCCAGCCCGCGTCCGGCCACCGGGACGTGGGCCCCGACCGGGTTGCGGAGGGCGGCGAGGGGCGGTACGGGCGGTGCGCTGGTCATGGCCCCGAGCATGTCACGCCCCGGACCCCGGACGTCGGGCGGGCCGGTCCGCGGGCCGGTCCGCGGGCCCGCCCACGGACCGGGAAGGCGGGCGCGGAGCCGTTCCCGGCGGGCCCGCGCCACGCCGGGCCGTACCGCCCCCCGGTCGACGCCCCGTCAGTCCCGCAGCCCAGCCCTGGTGGCGGGCCCACCCGGCCGCCCATACCGTCGACACGGCCGCACCCACCGGCCGTCACCGCCCGCGCACAGGGCGTCAGCCCCCATCGCCGGACCGTACGCGCGCGGCGGACACCGACACCCAGACCGCGACACGCCAGACCGCGACACCGCCGACCGCGACACCGCCTCGAACACCGTGCGCGCCGAGAGAAACAGGTCACCACTCATGCCCACGCGACGGTTCCACCACCTCGCCGCGGCCACCGCCGCCACCACCGCCACCGCCCTCGTCTCCCTGGCCGCCCCCGCGGCGCACGCCGACAGCGGCGGCGGCCCGCTGCACTTCGTCCGGCCTGGCGAATCGATTCAGCAGGCCGTCGACGCGGCCCGGCCCGGCGACACCGTCCAGCTGCTCCCCGGCACCTTCCGGGGCAGCGTCCGCATCACCACCCCCGGCCTCACCCTGCGCGGCTCCGGCGCGGACAGCGTGATCACTCCCGGGGACGGCACCGAGAACGCCTGCGCCACCGCCGGGCACGGCATCTGCGTCGTCGGCACCGAGGAGCAGCCGTTGTCCGACGTCACCATCGACCGGCTCGCCGTCACCGGCTTCCGCAAGAACGGCATCGACGCCAGCGGCACCACCGGCCTGACCGTCATCGGCACCCACGTCCACGACAACGCCCAGCAGGGCATCAGCCAGGAGATGTCCACCCGGGCCACGATCCGGGGCAACCACTCGACCGACAACGGCCAGTCCGGCGTCTTCCTCGCCAACTACGCCTACCGCGAGGGCGGCGCGCCCGACACCGAGGGCACCGTGGTCGAGGGCAACGAGCTGACCGGCAACCGGGTCGGCGTCACCGTCCGACGGCTGCGCGGGCTGGCCGTCCAGCGGAACTGGATCAGCGGCAACTGCTCCGGCGTCTTCGTGGTCGGCGACGAGGGCGTGCCCAGGGCCGGGGACCTCGACGTCCGGCACAACACGGTCGTCGAGAACAACAAGTTCTGCCCGGCCAACCCGCGCCTGGGGGCCATCCAGGGCGCCGGCATCGTGCTCACCGGCACCGAGGACGTCCGGGTGACCGGCAACGAGGTCCACGACAACGCGGGCGCCACGGACTTCTCCGGCGGCATCGTCCTGTTCAGGAGCGTCGTCGGCGTCGCCAACTCCCGCACCACGGTCACCGGCAACCAGCTCAGCGGCAACAGCCCGGCCGACCTCGCCGACCGCGACACCGGCGCCGACAACACCTTCGCGCGCAACACCTGCGAGAGCTCCGAGCCGGCCGGCCACTGCTGATCCCCGAACGCCCGCCCCCCCCGGGCGTCGCCCGCCCCCCCCCGCCCGCCGTCCGCCGCCCGCCGCCGTCCGCCGTCCATGGAACTCCCAAGGAATCCCCGAGGAACCCCGCCATGACCACCGCACCCGCCCACACCAGCCCCCACGCCGCCATGCGGCTGCGCGAGCTCGTCTTCGGCGCCGCCTGCGCCGCGGCCGTCCGCGCGGCCGCCCGGCTCGGTGTCGCCGACGCGCTCGGCGACACCCCGGCCACCGTCACCGAACTCGCCGCCTCCCTCGACACCGAGCCCCGCCAGCTGCGCCGGCTGATGCGCGCACTGTCCTGCTACGGGATCTTCGAGGAGGGCGACGACGGCAGCTTCGTGCACACCGAGATGTCCCGGCTGCTGCGCGAGGACGCCCCCAACTCGCTGCGCTACATCTCCCTCTGGTGCACCGAGCCGTGGACCTGGGAGGCCTGGCCGAAGCTGGACGAGGCGGTCCGCTCCGGCCGCAACGTCTTCCCCGAACTGTTCGGCAAGGAGTTCTTCGAGTACCTGCACAGCGACGCGGGTGACTCCGCGAAGGTCTTCGACAAGGCGATGACCACCTCCAGCCGGCAGTCCGCCGAGGACTTCGCCGAGTACCTGGACCTCACCGGCATCGACTCGGTGGCGGACATCGGCGGCGGCCAGGGCCACGTGCTGGCCAGCCTGCTGGAGCGGCACCCGGCGCTGCACGGCACCCTGCTCGACCTTCCCAAGGTCGTGGCGGGCGCCGACCCCAGGCTCCAGGACGGCGGCGCCTTCTCGGCCCGCGCCCGTCTGGTGCCGGGCGACTGCCGGACGGAGATCCCGGTCCGCGCCGACCTCTACATCATCAAGAACATCCTGGAGTGGGACGACGACAGCACCCGCCGCACCCTCTCCAACGTGGTGAAGGCGGCCGGCTCCGGCGCCCGCGTCGTGGTGGTGGAGAACCTGGTCGACAACAGCCCCTCGATGCGGTTCACCACGGCCATGGACCTGATGCTGATGCTCAACGTCGGGGGTGCCAAGCACTCCGAGGAGAGCATGGTCGGGCTGATGGCGGAGGCCGGGCTGACCGTCACGGCGGTCCGCCCGGTCAACCCCTACCTGCACGCCTTCGAGGCCACCGTGACCGGCTGAGCGCGGCCCTTCACACGGACGACCGCCGGCCCCCGGAACAGGGGGCCGGCGGTCGTGTGCGGCGGGCGGGCGTCACCCCGGGTGCGAGGACTCCAGGTGCGCGAAGACCACCACGTTGTCCAGGTAGTCCCGCCGCTGCTTGTCGTACGCGCCGCCGCAGGTGATCAGCCGCAGCTGGGCGTCCGGCGTGCGGCCGTACACCTTCGCGTCGGGGAAGGCGTCCTTGGCGAAGGTCTCCACCGTGTCCACCGAGAACACCGCGACGGTGCCGTCCTCCCGGCTCACCTCGATCTTGTTGCCCGGCAGCAGGAAGCTCAGCAGCAGGAACACCGCCGGTCCCTTGGTGGTGTCCACGTGCCCGGCGAGGACCGCGCTGCCGCGCTCGCCCGGGGTGACGCCGTCCCGGTACCAGCCGACCAGGTTCTTGTCGTCCGGCGGCGGCGCGTTGAGCTGGCCGGCCGGGTTGAGGGTCAGTTCGGTGAACGGCGCGTCCACGGCGATCTGCGGGATCCGCAGCCGGGTCGGCCTGGCGCGCTTGAGCGGCGGCGCCGGCGGTCCGGCGCCGGGAGCCCCCGGGGCCGCGGCGGCGGCGTCCGCAGGCCCGGGGAGGGCCGGTGCGCCGGCCGCCGGGGGAGCGGGCTGGCCCTCCGCCGTGCCGGAGTCCGATCCGGTGTCCACCGAGTTGTAGACCAGCAGCAGCCCGACCGCTGCCGCCGCCATCCCCGCGCGCAGCAGCCGGGGCATTCCAGAGGCGGGACCGCCCGTCATTCCTGTCCTCCGCTCGACCGGTTCCACGACGGTCCGCCGCCCCCGGTGCGCCCTCCCCCGTAACGGGGGAGGGCGGCGCCCGGGGGCGGCGGGTAGCAGGGCGTCAGGCGTCAGGCGACCGCGCCGGAGGAGCGGCGGCCGCGGCGCAGGGCGTACGCGCCGGCGCCCAGGCCGCCGAGCAGCAGCACCGCGCCGGATGCGAGCCCGCCACCGGTCAGCGCCATGCCGCCGCCGCCGGTGTGCACGCCGCCGTGCGGGCTCTTGTAGTCCTCGTCCCTGGCCTCGGAGCCCTTGTGGTCGTCGCCGCCCTTGTGTTCGTCGCTGCCCTTGTGGTCGTCGCCGCCCTTGTGCTCGTCGGAACCCTTGTGGTCGTCGCCGCCCTTGTGCTCGTCGGAACCCTTGCGGTCATCGCCGCCCTTGTGCTCGTCGCCGCCCTTGCGGTCGTCGGAACCCTTGCGGTCGTCGCCGCCCTTGTGCTCCTCGGAGGCACCGCCCTTCCTGTCGTCGTTGTTGATCCTGGAGCTGTCGGAGCTCCGCTCGGGCTTGTCCTGCTTCTCCTGCCAGGTCAGGTTCTTGCCCTGGTCGGCACCGTCGGCGAAGGCGATGGGGGTGCCGACGGTCAGCGCGGCGGCGACGGCCGCCCCGGCGAGCAGCGTGCGTGCAGAACGCATGAGGATGATCCTTCCGGCGCACAGGACCGCGACCGCCGGCACGGTGCCGGGCAAGGGGACTCGCGGAGGAGGCGCCTGATCCAACGTCAACCACCGTGCGGCCGACTGCCACCGGAGCGTGGCAGCGCCGGTACGCAGCGTGAGCCCTTCGGGTGGAGTCCCGGGTGTGTCCACCCGGCTGGGCGACGGATCCGGGTGAACCCCCCTCCGGGCGGCCGTCCGGCGACGGGCGCGCGCGTGGGCCCGCCCCCGGCTCGTGGCCGGGGGCGGGCCCATCGGGGAGCCGCCGGGGTCAGCGGTCCCAGCGGTAGAACTCCCGCGCCATCGCGTCCTTCGGCTCCCGCCAGGTGGCCGGGTCGTAGGCCTGCACGTAGGCGGTCAGCCGGTCGCTGACGGTGCGGAACTCGGGGTGCCCGACGAGCTTGGCGACGGCCGGGCCGGGCGGCCGGTCGGCCTCGATCAGGTGCAGGTAGACGTCGCCGAACTGGAAGAGGCTGCGGCCGGTGACGCCGATCAGGTGCGGCAGCTCGCCCTGGTCGGACTCGGCGAACACCTCGGCGATGTCCGGGGCGGCCTCGGGCTTCATCCGGGCCACGATCAGTGCCCGGTGCGCGCCGGTCACAGCTCCGCCGCCCGCTTCTCGACCTTCTCCCGGATCAGCTGCATCTGGATCTTCGAGTTGCGGTCGATGTGGCTGGTCATGCCCTCGTCGTCGACCGGGGCGGTGGGCTTCATCGCGAAGTCCTGGACCCAGCGCATCTTCGTGCCGGCCGGCACCTGCGCGTATTCCCAGCGGATCTCCATGAACTCGAACGGGCCGGGTTCGACCCGGCGGGCGCGCACCGACAGCGAGTCCCGGTCCGTGGTGCGCTCGGAGACCCAGCTCCACACCTGGCCGTTCTCGTCCGGGTGCATGGTGAGCCGGAACTGGACGCGGGAGCCGTCGCGCTCCAGCACGTCCACCGAGGCGTACTCGCTGAACAACTGCGGCCAGTTCTCCAGGTCGTTGGTCATCTCCCAGACCAGGTCGAGCGGAGCGGTGATGACGATCTCGTTGTCGGTGTGTCCGGGCATGTCAGGCACCAGCCTTCGTGGCGAGGGAGGAGTTGACCAGCTGGAGGAACTCGGCCGGGGTCTTGGCCGACTCGGCGCCCGAGGTGACCTTGAGGCCGTGCCGGTTCTCCAGCTCGCCGACCACGCCGAGCAGGCCGAGCGAGTCGACGCCGAACGTCTCGAACTGCGCGCCCGGCCGCTCCAGGTCACCGGGGTCGACGGCGACGCCGGCCCGGGCCTCCAGCAGTGCGGCGAGTTCCGGATAACTGAGGGTGTTGCTCACGGGGGTGTCCCTTCGGGGGTGTGAGGAGTGGGTCAGGGCCGCTTCCCGCGCCGCAGCACCAGCGCGGAGTTGGAGCCCATCAGCCCGCGGCTGAGCACCAGCGCGGTGTTCAGTTCGGCCGGACGGGCGCGGCCGGTCACCAGGGCGAGGTCGTGGCAGACCTCGGTGACGTTGGGGGTGGGCGGCAGCACGCCGTCCTCCATGGCCAGGACGGCGGCGGTCACGTCGAGCATCGGGGCGCCGCAGTAGGCCCGTCCGGTGCCGGTCTTGGGCACGGTGACCGGCACCCGCTCGGCGGCCGGGCCGAGCGCGTCGGAGAGCGCCAGGGCCTCGGCCCGGTCGGCGGCCGGCACCCCGAGGGCGTCCGCGAAGACCACGTCGACCTCCTCGGCCGCGATGCGGGCGTCGTCCAGTGCGATCCGGATCGCGGCCGCCAGCCCCTCCCGGGACTCCGCCCAGCGGGAGGCCCCGGTGAAGGTGGTGCCGTGCCCGGCCAGGATCGCCCGGACGTGGGCGCCGCGTCGGCGGGCCGCCTCCTCGTCCTCCAGCAGCAGCATCGCGCCGCCCTCGGCGGGGGCGAAGCCGCAGGCCTGCGCGGTGAACGGCAGGTACGCCCGGTCGGCCCGGTCGGCCAGGCTGAGTTCGGGGTAGCCGAGCTGGCAGACCATCGAGTACGGCGCCAGCGGGGCCTCGGCGGCACCGACCACCACCGCGTCGGTGCCGCGCTCGATCGTGCGGGCGGCGTGGGCGAGGGCGTCCAGCCCGCCGGCCTCGTCGCTGGCGACCACCGCGCACGGGCCCTTGTAGCCGCCGCGGATCGAGATCTGGCCGGTGCTGGCCGCGTAGAACCAGGCGATGGACTGGTACGGGCCGACGAACTTCGGCCCCTGGCCCCAGAGTTGCTGGAGCTCGCGCTGGCCGAACTCGCCGCCGCCGGAGCCGGCCGCAGTCACCACGCCGACGGCGTAGGGCTGTTCGGGGTCGGGCCGGAACCCGGCGTCCGTCACCGCGAGGTCGGCGGCGGCCATCGCGTAGTGCGTGAAACGGTCGGTCTGCACCAGGTAGCGGTTGTCGATCGCGGACTGCGGATCGAACCCGTTCACCTGGCCCGCGATCCGGAGCGGCAGCTCGGTGCAGCCCTCGCGGGATATCCGGTCGAGGACGCTCACGCCCTGCCTGGTGGCCTTCCAGAAGGCGTCGGCCCCGACGCCGTTCGGAGCCACCACGCCGAGGCCGGTGACCACCGCCCGGCGGTTCTGCTGACGTGACGTCATGGAACTCACCCCGTTCTGTTGAGCACGACGGCGGACTGGAATCCGCCGAATCCGCTGCCGACCGAGAGGATGTGGCTCAGCGGCAGCTCGCGCGCGGTGCGCGGCACGTAGTCGAGGTCGCACTCCGGGTCCGGAGTCTCGTAGTTGGCGGTCGGCGGGACGACGCCGTGGGCGAGCGCCAGGGTGCAGGCGACCACCTCGATGGCGCCGATCGCGCCGAGCGAGTGCCCGACCATCGACTTGATCGAGCTCATCGGGGTCTCGAAGGCGTGTCGGCCCAACGAGCGCTTGACGGCGGCGGTCTCGTGCCGGTCGTTCTGCTTGGTGCCCGAGCCGTGCGCGTTGACGTAGTCCACGTCGGTGCGGTCCACCCGGGCGTGGGCGAGCGCGTGGTCGATCGCCCGGGACATCTCCAGCCCCTCCTTGGTGAGGCCGGTCATGTGGTAGGCGTTGCCGAAGGTGGCGAATCCGCCGATCTCGCCGTAGATCCGGGCGCCGCGGCGGCGCGCGTGCTCCAGCTCCTCCAGCACCAGGACGGCGCCGCCCTCGCCGAGCACGAAGCCGTCCCGGTCGGCGTCGAAGGGGCGGGAGGCGTGCCGCGGGTCGTCGTTGCGCTCGCTGGTGGCCTTGATGGCGTCGAAGCAGGCGACGGTGATCGGCGAGATCGGGGAGTCGGAGGCGCCGGCGACGCAGATGTCGGCGCGCCCCTCCTCGACCGCCTGGAAGCCGTAGCCGATCGCGTCCAGGCCGGAGGTGCAGCCGGTGGAGACGGTCTGCACCGGGCCGTGCGCGCCGGTCCGCTCGGCCACCGCGGAGGCCAGCGTGCTGGGGGCGAAGGCCCGGTGCAGCTGCGGCTCGGCGTGCCGGTGGTCCACGTCCCAGCGCGCTCCGGCCGAACTCACCAGGGCGTAGTCGTGCTCCAGCCGGGTGGTGCCGCCGACGGCGGTGCCGAGCGAGACGGCGATCCGCCACGGGTCCTCGGCGGCGAGGTCCAGGCCGGCGTCGGCGATCGCCTCGTCGGCCGCGACCATCGCGAACTGCACGTAGCGGTCGGCCCGTTCGACGTCCGCCGGGCCCAGTCCGTGGGCCGCCGGGTCGAAGTCGACCTCGGCGGCGATCCGGGAGCGGAACCCGGCGGGGTCGAAGAGCGTGATGCCCCGGGTCGCGGTGCGGCCGGCCGTCAGCAGCTCCCAGAACGCCGGGACACCGACCCCGCCGGGCGCGACCACGCCGATCCCGGTGACGGCGACGCGCCGGGTCACGAGCCCGCCTTGGCGTGTTCCGGCGGGCCGGAGGTCACGCCCTCCTCGGTGCTCACGTGGCCGAGGTCGGGCCGCGGGGCGAGCGGCCCCAGGTGGAAGACCATCCGGGCCTCGGTGTCGCCGACGTTGCGGAACCGGTGGCGCATGTTGATCGGGATCATCAGGCCCTGGTCGGGCTTGAGCGGGTGGGTCCTCCCGTCCAGGTCCACCTCCAGGTCGCCGCAGACGACGAACACGAACTCCTCGGAGTACGGGTGGTAGTGCTCGTTGATCCGCTCGCCGGGCTTGACGATCGCCAGGCCGGTGAATCCGCTGGTCGCGCCGCAGCTGGTCGGCGTGAGCATGGTGCGCAGCTCGGCGCCGTGGCGGCGGTTCTCCGGCGCCTCGTGGACGCTGACGATCCGTGGGTACTGCGTGGTGGTCATGGAGGTCTCCCGTGGAGTGGCGGAACGTCAGTTGTTGATCGGGTCGGCGGACCGGCGGTCGGTGACGGGGTTCATGGCGCGGGCGGCGAGGAAGGCGCCGAGCCCGGCGGCGGTGCGCAGGTCGCCCTGCGGGCCGAGGTCGAGCAGCCCGGCGAGCACGGCCGCCTGCCCGTCGTCGGCCACCCCGAGGGCGGCCGCCGGGTCGGCCTCGGCCGGCACCCGCAGGTCGACCAGGCGCACCACCACGTCCTCCCGGTGGAACACGGTGGCGGCGGCGACCGGCCCGGTCGGGTCGGCGGTGGCCAGGTTGTCGTGCTCGGCCAGCAGTTCGGCCACCGCCCGGCCCCCGCCCGGACGGACCGGGTAGAGCACGGCGTGCCGGTGCAGCCGGGCCGAGGCGGGGGAGCTGGCGATGGCCTGGTGGCGGGCGGGCAGCGCGGCCCTGGCGAAGAACGCCCGGGCGGCCTGCGGGTCACCCAGCCGGCGGGCCTCCTCCAGGTGCGGGTTGAGTGCCTCCTCGACGGCCCGCACCTCGGGCTGCATCGCCACGTGGCGCAGCGCGTCGCCGAGGTTGCCGACCACCTCGACAGCGCGCACCACCCGGTTGCCGTGCATGAACAGCGAGGTGCGCCGCAGCCGGGTGTGCTGGTCCACCTCCGCGCGGGGGGAGGCGTAGCCGGAGAGGATGCGGGCCACCTCGGGCTCGCTGCCGGGCTTGACCGTGAAGGTCAGCGCGTGGCGGACCACCCCGTCCGGGCCCGGTTCGGCCTTGGGCGGGCCGACGTGCGAGGCGGGCGCGGTGCGCGGCAGCCCCGGCGGCACCTCGATCGGGGCCCGGGTACCGGTCGAGCCGGCCGCCGAGGTCTCGCGCAGCACGGCGTAGCGCAGCGAGGTGAAGTTGTCGCTGACGCAGCCGTGCATCGGCTTGACCATCTCCCGGTGGGCCGGGCTGTCCACCCAGGTCAGGAAGGTCTCCTGGTCCTTCCACTCACTGGTGATCAGCCACTGGCGCGGGTCGTTGATCGACTGGCACAGCTGGTCGCTGACGTGGCCGGGGACGGAGGCCACCTGGTGGCGCAGCTGCTCGTACACGTCGAGGAAGCGCTGCTGGGCGCCGTCCTGGATCTCCAGCATCAGCACGACCCGCAGCCGGGTGTCGGCCTCGTCCTGCTGCTTCGGCTGGGGTTCGGACAGAGTTGTCATGTTCCACTTTCTGCTCAGGGCCGCACGCTGGGGGCCGTGTCGGCCGCGCCCGGCGGGTGCTCCCCGGCCTGGGAGGCGGTGCGACGGCGGTTCGGCCGGGCAGTCGGCGCCAGGCCTGAGGTCGATCGTGGGCGGCGCACCGGGCGCGGCGCGAGATTTGCGGGCCATCCGGGCGAAGGGGCGGCAGGGGCGCCCTCGGGCGGGGGATGGAAGAGCGGGGCCCCCGGTCGAGCGGGCCCGTCGAGCGCGGCGCCGAGCCCAGTCGCCGGGCCGCGGAATCACCGGACAGGGTGGAGCAACTGATGAATCCGAAGGTTGACGACCGGGTGCCGGTCCTGATCGTGGGCGGCTCGCTGGTCGGGCTGTCGGCCGCACTCTTCCTCGGTCGGCTCGGGGTCGGGCACCTGCTGGTCGAGAAGCACGCCGACACCTCGCACCACCCGCGCGGGCGCGGCAACAACATCCGGACCATGGAGCTGTACCGGGTGGCCGGGATCGAGCCGGCGATCCGCGAGGCCGCCTCGGTCCTCGCCCCCAACCACGGCATCCTCCAGGCGCCCTCGCTGACCGGCGCCGAGCAGGAGTGGCTGTTCCGGGAGATCGACCCGGGCGGCCGGCTGGCCCGGTTCAGCCCCAGCTCCTGGTGCCTGTGCAGCCAGAACGACCTGGAGCCGGTGCTGCGCCGCGCGGCCCGCGAGCTCGGCGGCGACCTGCGGTTCGGCACCGAGCTGGTCTCCTTCGAGCAGGACGCGGACGGCGTCACCTCGGTGCTGCGCAGCCGGGAGAGCGGCGAGGAACGGGTGGTGCGCTCGGAGTTCCTGATCGCGGCCGACGGTCCGCGCAGCCCGGTCCGCGAGCACCTGGGCATCGGCCAGACCGGCAAGGGCGAGCTGTTCCACAACGTCAGCATCACGTTCCGGGCCAAGCGGCTGGCCGAGGTGGTCGGCGACCGGCACTTCATCGCCTGCTACCTGACCAATCCGGAGGCGGACGGCGCGCTGCTGCCGGTGGACAACCAGGCGGAGTGGGTCTTCCACGCGCCCTGGCACCCCGAGGACGGCGAGCCGCTGGAGGCGTTCACCGACGAGCGCTGCGAGCGGCACATCCGCACCGCCGTCGGCCTGCCGGAGCTGGACGTCGAGGTGACCGGCCGGGCTCCCTGGCACGCCGCCGAGCGGGTGGCCGAGCGGTACGGCACCGGGCGGGTCTTCCTCGCCGGGGACTCGGCGCACGAGATGTCCCCGACCGGCGCGTTCGGCTCCAACACGGGCATCCAGGACGCCCACAACCTGGCCTGGAAGATCGCCGCCGTGCTGTGCGGCTGGGCCGGGCCGCGGCTGCTGGAGACGTACGGGCAGGAGCGCCGGCCGGTCGCGAAGGTGACCGGCGAGCGGGCCTCGGCCCGCTCCGCCGAGCACAGCCACCCGGGCTACGCGGTGGTGCCGGGGGCGGGCCGGCAGGCCGGGGTGCTGGCGGTGGCGCTCGGCTACCGCTACCCGGTGGGCGCGGTGATCGGCGCGGACCGGACCGGCCCGGTGGTCCCCGAGCAGTTCGAGTCGGCGGGCGAGCCCGGCAGCCGGGCCCCGCACCAGTGGCTGCGGCGCGCGGGCGTGAAGCTCTCCACACTGGACCTGTACGAGCAGGCGATGGTGCTGCTCACCGGCCCCGAGGGCGGCGCCTGGCAGGAGGGCGCCCGGCGGGCCGCCGACCGGCTGGCCGTCCCGCTGGACGGCTACCGGGTGGGCGACGGCGCGGAGGACGACCTGGCCCCGGAGCCCGGGACGGACTTCGCCGCGCTGCACGGAATCGGTCCGCTGGGCGCCGTGCTGGTCCGCCCGGACGGCTTTGTCGCCTGGCGCTCCGCGGGCCCCGCGCAGGACGCCGAGGCCGAGGTCGCCACGGCGCTGCGGACGGTGCTGGGCCTCTGAGGAACGCGGAAGGGCCCGCCGGTCGCACGCCGGCGGGCCCTTCCGATCGGTCGGCGGTGGTCAGTGGCCGCCCTCGTCGACCACCTCGACGTCGGCGATCTCCTGCTCGATCGCCTCGGTGGGCAGCGCCACCCGGATCGCCCAGAAGTAGATGACCAGCGAGAACGCCGCCACCGCGGCCATGTCCCACCACATCGGCAGGTGGCCGGCGCCGTCGCCGAAGCCGCCCTGCCAGGAGATCAGGCCGAGGCCCACCAGGTAGGGCGGGAGCCACTGGGCGGACTTCCAGCTCAGCCGGGGGGCGTTGGGCAGGCCCTTCCTGATCGCGTACGCGGCGTAGCCGCCGAGCAGGACGTAGCCGAGCACGATCGCGATGCCCAGACGGGCGAGGGTGTGCCAGCCGGACCAGTAGATGATCAGGCTGGAGACCACGAAGGCGGCCGAGGAGATCAGCTCGCCCAGCGGCAGTCGGTAGGGGCGCTCGTGGTGGGGCAGCCGGCGGCGCATCGCGCCGAAGGCCAGCGGGGCGCCGGCGTACATCAGGACGCTGGCGGAGGTGATGAAGCCGACCAGCTCCTGCCAGCTCGGGAAGGGCAGGAAGCAGATCACGCCGGTGACGAAGGCGATGACCAGGCCGAACCACGGCACGCCGTTCTTGTCCAGCTCCTCGAACCGCTGCGGGGCGTAGCCGTTGCGGCTCAGGCCGTAGGAGATGCGCGAGGTCGAGGTGGTGTAGATCAGGCCGCTGCCGCCGGGGGAGATCACGGCGTCGGCGTACAGCACCCAGGCCAGCCAGCCGAGGCCGACCACGGTGGCGAGGCCGGCGAAGGGGCCGTCGATGCCGGGGAAGTCGAGCTTGTCCCAGCCGTTGGCGAAGGCGCTGACCGGCAGGGCGCCGATGAAGACGACCTGGAGCAGGGTGTAGATCACGCTGCCGATGGCGACCGAACCGAGCACGGCCCGGGGGATGTCGCGCTTGGGGTTGCGGCTCTCGCCGGCCAGCTGGATGGCCTGCTCGAAGCCGAGCAGGGCGAAGATGATGCCGCTGGTGCTGATCGCCGCGAGCACGCCCTTGGCGCCGAACGGCGCGAAGCCGTGCGAGGTGAAGTTGGAGCCGTGGAAGTTGGTCACGGCCAGCACGAAGATGGTGAACAGCGGGACGAAGATCTTCAGCCAGGTGGCGATGTTGTTGGTGCGGGCCAGGACGCGCACCCCGAGGAAGTTCACCGCGACGAAGACCGTCATCAGCACGGTGGCGACGGCGAAGCCGCTGGCGGTGAGGGTGTTGTTGTCGTTGAGCAGGCCCTCTGCCCAGGGCCAGTGCCGGGCGTAGCCGATCATCGCCTCGACCTCGATCGGCGCGACGGTGGCCGCCTGGAGCCAGGAGAACCAGCCGAAGGACATGCCGGCCAGGCCGCCGAAGGCGTAGTGCGGGTACCGGGCGGTGCCGCCGGAGACCGGGAACATGCTGCCGAGCTCGGCGTGCACCAGCGCGAGCAGCACGATCGCGACCGTGCCGATGCCCCAGGACAGGACGGCGGCCGGGCCGGCCGCCACGACGCCCTCCTTGGCGCCGAACAGCCAGCCGGAGCCGATGATCGAGCCGACCGAGGCCCACATGAGGCCGATGAGGCCGACGTGGCGGCGCAGTGTCCGCTGGGGGGTGCCGGAGGAGGACCCGGTGCCCTGGTCGGGCGGCGAGATCTGGTTGAGGGAAGCCATGAACGATCTCTCTGTGGGTGGGGGCTCCGGGGTAGGCGGAGCGATGAGAGTTGCCACACAGTAGGACTTTTCGGCGCCCCTTGCACAGATTTCATTACTGAATATTTACATTCTTCTTCGGACATCCTTGCAGGTAGGGACCATTGTCGCTTCCGGTCTCTTACGTATTCGATCGATTCACAGGGAATTCCGGCCGGGCGGCGTGGGCCCGCATGATAGACGGTTTATCCGTCGGTGGGAATAGTGGCCTCCGTATAGCGGAGTGCCGTCAATCCGCCAGATCGGACGGGTCGGTGTTGGCGCCGCAGAGCAGGACGGCGACCCGCTCGCCCTCCGCCCGGCCGAGGCCGGCGAGGGCGGTGGCGGCCGCGTACTCGACGGCGATCCGGCGGTCCTCCCAGAGCTGCCGGCGGGCGCGCACGATGGCCTCGTCGTCCACGAGTACCGAGCGGACGCCCTCATGGGCGGCGGCGTCCACCGCGAGACCGGTGGCGCGGCGGGCGCCCAGCGCGTCCTGGGCGACCGAGTCGACCGGAACGTCCACCGGGTGGCCGGCGGCCAGGGCGGCGTTCAGCGCGCGGCTGCCGGCCGGCTCCACGGCGAGCACCCGGATGCCGTGCTCGCGCGCCGCCACCGCCACCCCGGCGAACAGCCCGCCGCCGCCGACCGACACCACCACGGTGTCCAGCCCCGGCACCCCGGCGCGGATCTCCGCCAGGACGGTCCCGGCACCGGCGGCGATCAGCGGATGGTCGTAGGCGTGCGAGGACAGCGCCCCGCTGCCGGCCGCGAACTCCTCGCAGGCCGTCAGCGCCTCCGCGTACTCCCGGCCCACCAGCCGCACCTCGGCGCCGTACGAGCGCAGTCGCGCCAGCTTCACCGGGGAGGCCGTCTCGGGCAGGAACACCGTTGCCCGGACACCGAGTTCGCGGGCCGCCCAGGCGCAGGCCAGCCCGGCGTTGCCGCCCGAGGCGATGGTCACCCCGGCGTCCGGGAGGGCGCCCGCCTCGGCGTGCGCGAGCAGGAAGTTCTGCGCGCCGCGGGCCTTGAAGCTGCCGGTGTGCTGGAGGAACTCCAGGGCCAGCCAGGTGCGCCCGCCGTCGTCCCCCGGCGCCACCGCCACCGGGCGCACCCGTCCGGCGATCCGCTTCCCGGCGGCCTCGACCTGGTCGTACGTCAGCTGGTCCATGGATCTTCCGCTCCTTCGTCGAGGGTTCGCCGCGCCGTTCCGGTGGTCGGCCGGCGCCGGTCGGATTCCGGTGGTCGGCCGGGCCCGGCCAAGGCGACGGTACGGCCCGTGCGCGGGCCGGCGGAAGTTCGCGATCATCCGGGGCGCGGCCGGACGGGCGTAGGCTGGCCGGGTGCGTTTCGTGATCCTCCCCCCGCCGGCCCGCTAGCGGGCGGCCCACTCCACCCACTCCGGCCCGACGGGAACCGCCCGCGGCCGGGGCGATGACTGCCGCCCGCGTGCCCAGCGGACCAGAACCGGCAACCCATCGTGGAGTACCGACGCATGACCACGTACGCCGCCGTGCCCTTCCGGCGCGGCCTCCTGTCCATTTCCGCCGCCGCCGTCGCCTGGGGCGTGGGCGGCTCCGTCTCCGCGCTGCTGATGCGCGGCAGCGGGCTCGGCCCGGCGGGCGTCTCCTGCTGGCGCTTCGCCGTCGCGGTGCTCTGCCTGGCCCTGCTGCCGAACCGGGAGCCCCACGGCGGGCGGGGCGGCGCCCGGTGGCGCGCCGCCGCGCTGACCGGGTTCGGCCTGGCGGTCAGCCAGTGCGCCTACTTCGGCTCGGTGCACTACGCGGGCCTCGGGCTCGGGACCCTGATCACCATCGGCGCCGGCCCGCTGTTCACCAGCCTCGGCGCCCACCTGCTGCTCGGCGAGCGCCTCACCCGCCGCGCCGTCGCCGCGGTGGCGCTCGCCCTGGCCGGCCTCGCCCTGCTGGTCGCCGCCCCGGCGGCCGGCCCCCGGCCGGTCCTCGGCGTCGCCCTGGCCGTGGTCGCGGGCGTCGGCCAGAGCGGTCTCACCCTCTGGGCCCGGGGCGGCGGCTCCGCCCGGGCCGGCACCGGAGCCTTCACCGCCGGCCTGCTCTGCCTGCTCCCGATCGCGGCGCTGTCGGGGCCCCAGGGGGTCCTTCCGACGGCCGGGGACCCGGCGCTGACCGGGGCGGCGCTGCTCTTCCTCGGCACGGTGCCCACCCTGTTCGCCTACCGGTGGTACTTCACCGGGCTGACCGTGGTGCCGGGGGCGACGGCCGCGGTGCTGCTCCTGCTGGAGCCGGCGACGGCGGCGGTGATCGGGGTGCTGTTCCTGGGCGAGCCGCTGACGGCGGGCCTGGTGGCGGGTTCGGCGCTGCTGCTGGCGGCCATCGCGGCCCTGGCGCGGGGGTAGCGGCGGGCCGTCGGTCGCCTCGGGCCCGCCGTCGTGTCGGTTGCGACGGTGGGCCCGGGGCCCGCGTCCTCCCGGCGGCCACCCGGGCGGGCGACCTGTGGTCGCCGGGGGCCCGGCGGCGTGCTGGGGTGGTCCGCATGAACCGCTCACTCCCGGCCCTGGTGGCCGCCGCGACCGCTTCCGTCCTCCTGCTCGCCGCCGCCGGGGCCGTCGCCGCCGCCGGGGCCGTCGCCGCCGCCGGGGCCGTCGCCGCCGCCGGACCGGCGGCGGCCGGTGGTCGCCGGGACGTCACCGCCGACCAGTGCCGCGACGCGGGTGGCCACGTCGAAGGCAGCGGCTACTGCGCCGACGCCGCCGGGGATGACGCCTGGGGCCAGCCCGTCGACGGCCAGGCGGTCAACCCGGACCCCCGTCCCGGGGAGGAGGACTGAGCGCCGCGGAACCGCCCCGCGGCTCTTCGCCCCGCGGCTCTTCGCCTCCTCGCTCTTCGCCTCCTCGCTCTCCGCCTTCCCGCCGCACCGGTCACGGCACCGGCCGCAGGGTGACCGGTGCCGGGGTGAGGGCGCGCAGCACGAGGTCGATGTGCACCCTGGCGGCGCCCGCGCGGTACAGGGCGGTGGCGATCGTCCGCAACTCCTCGGGGCCGGTGCAGGCCAGGCGCAGTTCGAGGTCCGCCTCACCGGCCAGCGCCAGACCGCCCTGGACGGCCGGGAACTCCGCCGCGAGACGGTCGAAGTCGAGCGGGACGGGGCCGTGGCTGATCCGGGCGATCGCGTGCAGGGCCCGGGCGGCCCCGGGCGGTCCCTGCGGGGCGGGATCGTCCGGGACGAGTCGTAGCGGGGCGGTCACCGGTGCTGGAGCTGTGCGGTCGGGGCCGGGGCGGGCGGTACGACGGGGGAGCCGACGGGCGGGGCGACCAGCCTCGGGTCCAGCACCAGGGTGTCGATCCCGAGCGGGGCGGTGAGGTCACGGAGGGCGGGTTCGCCGATCTCGGTGTGGGCCTGCCCGGGTCCGAGGAGGGCGGCGAGGGCCTCGGGGCTGGAGAATCCGACCGCGCAGCGGCGGCCGTCACGCAGGCGGAACAGGCGGAGTGCGGTGGTGCTTCCGGTGCCGGAGGTGGTGACCGGAACGTGCCAGACGACGCGGGCCATGCGGGTGCTCCCGAGTGGGGTGGTGGTGCCTGCCGGAACTACTTCCTCGACGCTAGGGCGGCCCGGACCGGGCGTCGCCGGTCCTGACGCGGCGTTGACCGAATGCGGTCGTGCGTTGACGCACTCCTGACGTTCGACTCACCCGAGTGGACTACACCTCTACGAGGGGGCGCCCGGTTTGCCTCCCGACCCTCCTCGGACGACCGTGGAGGTTGGCCCGTGCCGCGGCCCCCGGAGCGCCCGCGCGGGCGCCCGTCCCGGACCGGACGTGTGCTCCGGGACGGGGGGAGGTGGAGCTGGGGGCCCGTGACGAGATATCTTGACGTCAAGACGTTGGAGACGTGAAGCGGAGTACCGATGACTGACTCGACCATCATCTATACGCACACCGACGAGGCTCCGGCCCTGGCGACCTACTCGTTCCTGCCGGTGGTCCAGGCGTATGCCTCGACGGCGGGCGTGCGGGTGGAGACCCGCGACATCTCCCTGGCCGGCCGGATCATCGCGAGCTTCCCGGAGCGTCTGACCGAGACGCAGCGGATCGGCGACGCCCTGGCCGAGCTGGGCGAGCTGGCCAAGACCCCGAGCGCCAACATCATCAAGCTGCCGAACATCTCGGCCTCGGTGCCGCAGCTCAAGGCCGCCATCGCCGAGCTCCAGGCCCAGGGCTACGCCCTGCCGGACTACCCGGACGAGCCGCAGACCGACGAGGACAAGGACGTCCGCGCCCGCTACGACAAGATCAAGGGCAGCGCCGTCAACCCGGTCCTGCGCGAGGGCAACTCGGACCGCCGCGCCCCGCTGTCGGTCAAGAACTACGCCAAGACCCACCCGCACCGCATGGGTGCCTGGACGGCCGACTCCAAGACCAACGTCGTCACCATGAGTGAGGACGACTTCCGGTCCACCGAGAAGTCCGCCGTGATCGCCGCCGACGGTGCCCTGCGCATCGAGCTGCTCGGCGAGGACGGCACCACCACCGTGCTGCGCGAGAAGGTCGCGGTGCTGGCCGGCGAGGTCGTCGACGCCTCGGTGATGCGCGCCGCCGCCCTGAACGAGTTCCTGGCCGCGCAGGTCGCCCGCGCCAAGGCCGAGGGCGTGCTGTTCTCGGTGCACCTCAAGGCCACCATGATGAAGGTCTCCGACCCGATCATCTTCGGCCACGTGGTCCGCACCTTCTTCCCGAAGACCTTCGCCAAGTACGGCGAGGCGCTGGTCGCCGCCGGCCTGAACCCGAACAACGGCCTCGGCGGCATCCTGGCCGGCCTCGACAACGTGCCGCACCTGGGTGCCGAGATCAAGGCCTCCTTCGAGGCCGAGCTGGCCGAGGGCCCGGCCCTGGCCATGGTCGACTCCGACAAGGGCATCACCAACCTGCACGTGCCGAGCGACGTCATCGTCGACGCCTCGATGCCGGCCATGATCCGCACCTCCGGCCACATGTGGGGCCCGGACGGCAAGGAGGCCGACACCCTCGCCGTGCTGCCCGACAGCAGCTACTCCGGCGTGTACCAGGCCGTCATCGACGACTGCCGCGCCCACGGCGCCCTGGACCCGGCGACCATCGGCTCGGTGCCGAACGTCGGTCTGATGGCCCAGAAGGCCGAGGAGTACGGCTCGCACGACAAGACCTTCGAGATCGCCGCCGCGGGCACCGTCCGGCTGGTCGACACCGAGGGCAACGTGGTGCTGGAGCAGGCCGTCCAGCCGGGCGACATCTTCCGCGCCTGCCAGACCAAGGACCTGCCGATCCAGGACTGGGTCAAGCTGGCCGTCACCCGCGCCCGCGCCACCGGCGTCCCGGCGGTGTTCTGGCTGGACGAGACCCGTGCCCACGACGCGGTGCTGATCGAGAAGGTCAAGCAGTACCTGCCGGAGCACGACACCGAGGGCCTGCAGATCGAGATCAAGTCCCCGGTCGAGGCCACCACGTTCTCGCTGGAGCGCATCCGCCGCGGCGAGGACACCATCTCGGTGACCGGCAACGTGCTGCGTGACTACCTGACCGACCTGTTCCCGATCCTGGAGCTGGGCACCAGCGCCAAGATGCTGTCGGTCGTCCCGCTGATGGCGGGCGGCGGCCTGTTCGAGACCGGTGCCGGCGGCTCCGCCCCGAAGCACGTCCAGCAGCTGGTCAAGGAGAACTACCTGCGCTGGGACAGCCTGGGCGAGTTCTTCGCGCTGGCCGCCAGCTTCGAGCACCTGGCCACCAGCACCGACAACGCCCGCGCCAAGGTGCTGGCCGACACCCTGGACCGCGCCACCGGCACCTTCCTCAACGAGGACAAGTCGCCGAGCCGCCGCCTGGGTGGCATCGACAACCGCGGCAGCCACTTCTACCTGGCCATGTACTGGGCCCAGGAGCTGGCCGGGCAGACCGCCGACGCCGAGCTGGCCCAGGCCTTCGCCGGCCTGGCCGCGGCGCTGACCGAGCAGGAGTCGACCATCGTCGAGGAGCTGGTCGCCGTCCAGGGTGCGCCGGTCGACCTCGGTGGCTACTACCAGCCCGACCCGGCCAAGGCCACGGCCGTGATGCGCCCGTCGAAGACCTTCAACGAGGCGCTCGCCAACCTCGGCTGAATCCGGCCGAGTTGAGCTGACGGACGGCCCCGGGTCCGATGCGGACCCGGGGCCGTCCGGCTGCCGGAAAGCATGGTGCGCGGGCCGTCGGGCCCCGGTTTCAGGCGCGTCCCAGCAGGGCGAGGGCGGTGCCGACGGCCTCGCGCAGCAGGAGGTACGGGCCGTGCGCCAGCGGGCCGTCCGCGCCGAGCACCGCGGCCGGGGCGCCGGCCCGGCGGGCGGCGAGGGCGGAGCGGACGGTGTGGAAGCCGTTGGTGACCACCGTGCAGCGGTAGCCGGGGCGCTCGGCGGCCATCAGGGCGGCGCTGAACCGCAGGTTCTCGGCGGTGTTCACAGCCCGCTCCTCGCACCGGATCCGCCCGGCGGGGACGCCCCGGGCGGTCAGGTAGCGGGCCATCGCGGTGGCCTCCGTGCACTGCTCGTGCGGCCCCTTCCCCCCGGTCACCAGGACCAGCGGGGCATGTCCGGCCGCCTCCTCGGCGGCGAGACGGTCCAGCGCGGCGTCCAGCCGGGCCGCCAGCGGGGCCGCGGGCTCGCAGCCGTCCAGCGCGGCGCCCAGGACGACCAGGTAGTCGGAACCGGCGGGGGCGCGCCGACGGCACTGGTACAGCGCCAGGCCGAGGAAGCCGAGCAGCCAGAGCAGGACGAACCCGCAGATCAGGACGGCGGCGGTCAGCAGGACGTGCATGTCTGTTCGAACGCATCCGGCGGAACCACCGTTCCGGAGCGCCCGGAACGACCGTTCCCGCGCGGGGAACGGCGGTTCTCGTCTCGGGGAGCGACCGTTCTCGCACGCGGAGCCGCGCTTCCGACACCCGGAACGACGGAACCCCCGTTCCGGAGGGGCTTCCGGGAACGGGGGTTCCGTGTCGGGCGGCGGGCCGCTCAGCCGACGGCGTCGGCGGCCGGTGCGGCCCCGGCGGCCGGGACCGCCCCCGCCCCCGCACCCGGGCGCTGGTCGCGCTTGTGCAGCGAGGCCAGGTAGGCGTTGTACGCCGCCAGCTCGGCGTCACCGGTGCGCTCCTCGGAGCGGTCGCGGCGGCGGGCGTGCCGCTGCTCCGAGCCCATCCACTGGTAGACCAGCGCGATCAGCACGATCGCGGTCGGGATCTCACCGAACGCCCAGGTGATGCCGCCGGCCAGCTTCTGGTCCTCCAGTAGGTCCGTCCCGGGCGGCGAGCCCTCCACGGTGAAGGTGGTGACCAGCGGGTGGGCGGCCATCATCACGGCCACGCCGAAGAAGGCGTGGAACGGCATCCCCATGAACAGCTCGATGATCCGCATCACGTGGCCCGGCCGGTGCGGGCCCGGGTCCACGCCCATGATCGGCCAGAAGAAGGCCAGACCGGTGAGCAGGAAGTGCACCATCATGAAGATGTGCCCGACGCGGTACTGCATCAGGAAGTCGAACAGCGGGGTGAAGTAGACCCCGTACAGGCTCGCGATGAACATCGGGATGGTGAACGCCGGGTGCGAGATGATCCGCACGTACCGGCTGTGCAGCAGCGCCACCAGCAGCTCGCGGGGGCCGCGCGGCCGGCCCTTGCCGGCCGGGCGCAGCGCCCGCAGCGCCAGCGTGATCGGGGCGCCGAGCAGCAGCAGGATCGGCGTCAGCATGGAGAGCACCATGTGCTGGATCATGTGCGCGCTGAACAGCACCATGCCGTAGTCGTTCAGCCCGCTGCAGGTGACCAGCAGGAGGCTGGCGACACCGGCCGCCCAGCCGACCATCCGGCCGACCGGCCAGCGGTCGCCGCGTCGGTACAGCCGGACCACGCCCGCCGCGTACAGCCCCAGGATGACCAGCCCGCCGAGCAGGAACACCCAGTCCGGCGACCAGGTCCAGACATTGGACAAGGTGAACGGGCCTAGCTGGGTCATCCCGCCGTGGTGGTGCATTCCTGACATTCCGTCGCCCATCGGCGGGTCCTGCTTTCCGTCCTCGTGGTCCCCGGTGGGGTCCGGTTCGCCCCTTTTTGCTTTGCCCTACAGCCTAGGCGGGCCTTACCTGGGCCCGTCCCCCCACCCCCTCCGTACGGGTGGCTCCCCACCGCGGCGCCGCCTCGCTAGACTGACCGGCCGGTCGGCAGGGAGGCTCGGAGATGGCGACGGAACAGGAACCCGCGGCGCACCCCACGGTCGCGCTGACCGGGGCGACCGGCTTCATCGGCTCCGCCGTGCTGGGAGCCCTCGCGGCCCGCGGCGTCCGGGTGCGGGCGCTGGCCCGCAAGCCGCCGCGGACCGCCGGCCCGGGCACCGACTGGGTGCCGGGCGACCTCGCCGACCCGGCGGCGCTCACGGCGCTCTGCACGGGCGCCCGGGTGCTGGTGCACCTGGCCTCCCGGGTCGACGGCGGCGCCGAGGAGTGCGAGGCGGTGAACGACCGGGGCACCGCCGCGCTGATGGCGGCCGCCACCCGGGCCGGGGTGACGCGGATCGTCCACCTCTCCACGGCCGCCGTCTACGGGGAGGGCCCGCACGCGGGCATCGAGGTCGACGAGGTGCCGCCCGCCCCGGTGTCCGAGGCCAGCCGGACCCGGCTGCTCGGCGAGGCCCACGCGCTGGCGGCCGGCGGGTACGTGCTGCGCCCCGGGCTGGTCACCGGGACGGGTGACCGCTGGGTGGTGCCCGCGCTGGCCGAGCTGGTCCGCCGGGTGCCGGTCCGCTGGGAGGGCGGCGACACCCGGCTCTCGATGGTGGACCGCGCCGACCTGGCCCGGCTGGTCACCGCGCTGGCCCTGGACGAGCACGCCGCACCGCCGGGCGTCCATCACGCCTCGCACCCCGAGCCGGTCCGCGGCGGCGACCTGCTGGCCGCCCTGGACGCCCTCGGCCTGCTGCCCGCTCCCGGCGGCCCGGCCGTCCCCTGGGAGGAGTGCCGCCGGCTGCTGGCCGCCGCGCCCGGCCGGGTGTCCGAGCGCCAGTTCGGCCTGATCGCCCGCGACCACTGGTACCGCAGCGACCGGATCTGGCGGCTCGCCGCCTGCCCGCCCGGCCCCGGCCCGCTGGCCCGCCTCCCGCAGGCGGCCGCCTGGTACCGCGAGGTGCTGGGCTAGGTCCTGGCTAGTCCCGGGCGGGAGCCGGGACGAGGGTGTTCTCGCTGCGCCGTCCGGCCGCGAAGTCGTCGATGTTGCGGGTGGTGGCGTCGATGATCTGGCCTACGGCCGTGTGGGTGAAGTACGCCTGGTGACCGGTGACCAGCACCCGGGGGAAGGTGACGAGGCGGGCGAGGGTGTCGTCGGTGATGCCCTGGATGGATTGGTCGGTGAAGAAGACGCCGGTCTCCTCCTCGTAGACGTCGAGGCCGACGCCGGACAGCCGTCCGGCGCGCAGCGTCTCGACGAGGGCGAGGCTGTCGACCAGGCCGCCGCGGCTGGAGTTGATCAGGATCGCGTCGTCCTTCATCCGGGCGAGGGCGGCGCCGTCGATCAGGTGGTGGGTGGCGGGCAGCAGGGGCACGTGGAGACTGATCAGGTCGGCGCGGGAGAGCAGTTCGGGCAGCTCGGTGTAGTGCATGCCGAGTTCCACGCAGGCGGGGTTCCGCGCGATGTCCCAGCCGAGCAGTTCGGTGCCGAAGCCGGCCGCGATCCGGGCGAAGCACTCGCCGATCTTGCCGGTGCCGATCACGCCGACGGTCATGCCGTGGATGTCCCGGCCGAGGAGGCCGTCGAGGCGGAAGTCGAACTCGCGGGTGCGGTTGGCGGCGCGGGTGAGGTGGCGGTTGACGGCCAGCGCCAGGGTCCACGCGTGCTCGGCGACGGCGTACGGGCTGTAGTGGGAGACCCGGGCGATGGTGAGGCCGACTTTGGCGGCGGCGTCGAGGTCGATGTTGTTGAAGCCGGTGGAGCGCTGGGTGATCAGCTTGGTGCCGCCGGCCGCCAGCACCGCGAGGGTCCCGGCGTCCAGGACGGCGTTGACGCTGCTGCTGACGACCGGGTAGCCGGCGGCCAGCGGGGCGGTGTCGCGGTTGAGGGTCATGTCCAGGCAGCGCAGCTCGTGGCGGCCGGCGAAGGCCTGTTCGAGAAGTGGTCGCTCGTCGGTCTGCACCTCGTACGCGAGGATCTCCATGCCCGGTCCCTCCAGTCGGCTTCTGCGGCCACGCTAGCGGGCGGTGCGGCGCGACGGCCACCGGACGTACGGCGCCGATCGGACGTACGGCGCCAACCGGACGTACGGAGGCCCCCGGACCGCGCGGGGCGGGTCCGGGGGCCTCCGGGAGGGCGGGCGGCGGTCAGATGACCGTCTCGGCCTCCAGGTAGCGCTCCTGCGGGACGGTCTTCAGCTCGGCGACCGCCTCCGCCAGCGGTACCAGGTTGATGTCGGTGCCCTGGAGAGCGGTGATGTGGCCGAAGGCGCCCTTGTGGACGGCCTCGACGGCGTGCCAGCCGAAGCGGGTGGCGAGCACCCGGTCGTAGGCGGTCGGGGTGCCGCCGCGCTGGGTGTGGCCGAGGATCACCGGGCGGGCCTCCTTGCCGAGGCGGTGCTCCAGTTCGCGGGAGAGCTGGGTGGCGATGCCGGTGAAGCGCTCGTGGCCGTAGATGTCCTTGGTGCCCTCTTCCCAGTGCATGGTGCCGGGCTCGGGCTTGGCGCCCTCGGCGCAGACCACGATGGCGAACTTCTTCTGGCGGTCGAAGCGCTCCCGGACGACCTCGGTGAGCTTGTCGATGTGGAACGGCCGTTCCGGGACGACGATGGCGTGCGCGCCGGCCGCCATGCCCGCGTTCAGCGCGATCCAGCCGGTGTGCCGGCCCATGACCTCGACGACCATGACCCGCTGGTGGGACTCGGCGGTGGTCTTCAGCCGGTCCAGCGCCTCGGTGGCGACCGAGACCGCGGTGTCGAAGCCGAAGGTCACGTCGGTGGCGGCGATGTCGTTGTCGATGGTCTTCGGCACGCCGACGATCGGCAGGCCCGCGTCGCTCATCAGCTTGGCGGCCTTGAGCGTGCCCTCGCCGCCGATCGGGATGACCGCGTCCAGACCGAGGTCGGAGCAGTACTTCTTGGCCCGTTCGACGCCGTCCCGCAGGTGGCTGGGCTGGACCCGGGAGGAACCGAGGATGGTGCCGCCCTGGGCCAGGATTCCGCTCACCGAGTCCAGGGTCAGGGGGCGGTGGTGGCCCTCCAGGAACCCGCGCCACCCGTCCTCGAACCCGATGATCTCGTCGCCGTGGTCGACCACCCCCCGGTGGACCACGGAGCGGATCACCGCGTTCAGTCCGGGGCAGTCACCGCCGCTGGTCAGCACTCCGATACGCATTAGCTTTGCAACTCCCGAGCAGAACCGAGGAACGGCCGGACTACAGGCTGGGACGACGAGCCGTCACCGTAACGCGGCGCCTCCACACCGCGGTGGCGGGGAGGTGGCCGTGGGGTGAAGGACCGGCCGGGTCCGGACGGAACGCCCGGAAACGGCCGTGAAGTCGAGCATACGGCCCCTGGTCCGGCCGGGCAGGAGCCGACGCGGGAGCGGCGCCGTCGGCGCCCCCGCGCGGAAGTGCGGCCTGCTGCCGAGGAGGGTGTGCAGTAGGCAGCCCCATTGTGGTACGTCCGGGCCCGCCCGCGGACCGGGTGACCGCATGGCGGGCACCCGGCCGGGACGGACCGGCGTACTACTGGGGACGCGTCGTGGCCGCGATGCGCTCGGCGCGCAGCGCGTCGTACCAGGTGGTGTCGGCCGGCGGCAGGGCGCTGACGTCCAGCGCCAGCTTCAGCAGCATGTCCGCCACCGCGGGGTTGCGCGCCAGCACCGGGCCGTGCAGGTAGGTGCCGAAGACGGTGTCCCGCCAGGCGCCCTCGGTGCCGTCACCGGTACCGTTGCCGCGGCCGACGCTGACCGTGGCGAACGGCTGAACGCCCTGGCCGAGGTGGGTGACGCCCTGGTGGTTCTCGAAGCCGGTCAGCTGCGGCAGGCCCAGCCGGGGGTCGACGTCGGCGAGCACGTCGCCGACGCACCGCTCGCCCTCGCCGCGGGCGGTCCAGACGTCGAGCAGGCCCAGGCCCGGCTCGCGCTCGCCGAGGTCGTTGATGAACTCGTGGCCCATGATCTGGAAGCCGGCGCAGACGCCGAAGATGATCGCGCCGTTCTCGGCGGCGCGCACCAGCCCGCTGTCGGCGCGCAGCCGCTCGGCGGCCAGGCGCTGCGGGCGGTCCTCGCCGCCGCCGATCAGGTAGATGTCACCGCTGGTGGGGATCGCCTGGTCGGAGCGGACGTCGATCCGGGTCACGTTGAGGTGGCGCTGGCGGGCCCGGCGCTCCACGACCAGGGCGTTGCCCCGGTCGCCGTAGGTGCTGAGCAGGTCCGGGTAGACCCAGACCACGCGCAGGCTGCTCTCACTCATCCTCGAAGGCCTTCCGTCACGTAACGACTGGTGTGCGGGCGCGGCATCAGCCGGCCACGACCTTCCGCAGCTGCTGGAAGGCGGTGTAGTTGGCGATGGCCTCGATCCGGCCGGGCGGGGCCATCCGGACGGCCTGCTCCAGGGTGTCCACCACGTGGAACTGGAGCCCGGCGACCTCCAGGCGGACGGCCAGGTCCAGCTTGCGCTGGCCCATCACGAAGACCGGGTGCCCGGCGAGGCGCTCGTAGTCGACGTCCCACAGCCAGGAGGTGTCGGTGCCGTCGGCGTCGAGGGCGTTGACGGAGAGGATCACCGGGGCGGGCGGGCCGTCGATCAGCGAGAAGGTCTCCAGCCAGCCGGCCGGGTTCTTGGCCAGCAGCAGGCGGATGTCGCGGCCCTGGTACTGGACCACGTCGTAGCGGCCGGCCACGGCGGCGACCGAGCGCATCCGCTCCAGGGCGACCTGCGGGGGGACGCCGAACACGGCGGCGACGGCGGCCGAGCTGGTGGCGTTGGCCAGGTTGGCCCGGCCGGGCAGCTGGAGCTGGATCGGCCAGGCGCCGCGCTGCGGGTCGATCACGTGGGTGCCCTGGAGCGCCCAGTGCGGGTTGGGCCGACGGAAGCCGCAGTCCTGGCAGAACCAGTCGTCGCCGGGGCGCTGCATCACACCGCCGCAGGCGGGGCAGGACCAGGCGTCCTCCTTCCAGGCCTGTCCGGCGGCCACCCAGACCACCTTTTTGCAGGAGGAGGCGGCCCAGGTCACCAGCGGGTCGTCGGCGTTGGCGATGACCACGGCCTCGGTGTTCTGCAGGCCCTCACGCCACTTCTCGGCCATCATCCGGGTCTCGGCCGCGCGGTCGAGCTGGTCGCGGGAGAGGTTGAGCAGGGCGATCGCCTTGGGGCGGGTGTCGCGGGCGACCGTCGCCAGGTACTTCTCGTCGACCTCGATCACGCCGAAGCGGGCGTCCGTGCCGCCGGCCAGGGCGGAGGTGATGCCGGCGGGCATGTTGGCGCCCAGGGCGTTGGAGACCACCGGGCCGGCGGCGCGCAGCGCCTCGGCGATCAGGCGGGTGGTGGTGGTCTTGCCGTTGGTCGCGCTGACCAGGACGACGTCGAGGTGGTCGGCGAGGGTGGCGAGCAGGTCGGGGTCGAGCCTGAGGGCGACCTTGCCGCCGATCACCGAGCCGCTCCCGCGTCCGGCCTTGCGCGACACGGCGGCGGCGACCCGGCCGGCGGTGACCGCGATCTTGGCGCGGGCCGGCAGCGAGGCGTCGCGTGCGCCTGTGGGCTCCGATTCGGTGCCTGCCATGCTCAGTGGTTCCTCCTTGCTGCGGCACCACCCGTGGCCGGATAACGGGCCGTCGGGCGGCGGGGACGGGGATCAGCCTACCGACTCCGTCGCCCGTCCGGACGATCCGGACCCCGCGCCGCCTGCTGCGACGCGTTCGCGGGTGCTGCTGACGGCCCGTCGAGGCGGGCGGTGTACGGAGGGACCTCTCGTCACTTCAGGACGCCCACCGGGGTCGCCGGGTTCCCGAGCCGTCCGAGTGAGGATGTGGTGAAGAAAGGATCAACGGCCTGGACGGTGGCCGCAGGCGGTCGCCTCCCCGGCGGCCAGCGTGGCGGTGATCACCAGGGTGCCGTCCTCGGCGTGGAAGTCGAGCGGTGCGCCCAGCCGGCGCATCGCGGCGATCAGCCCGGTGTTGGCGGCCTGCGTCACCGCGTACACCGTGCGGACGCCGCAGGCCAGGGCCGCCGCCGACAGCCGCCGCAGCAGTGCCAGGCCCAGCCCGTGCCGCTGCCAGTCGTCCTCGACCAGGACGGCCAGCTCGGCCTCGCCGTCGTCCCACATCAGGTGCCCGAGCGCGACGATCCGCCCGTCCGCGGCGGTCACCGCGAGGCTGCGGCCGTGCCGGGGGTCCAGCAGGTGGTCCAGGTAGCGGCCGGCGTCTCCGACCGGGCCGTGGTAGCGCAGCCGCAGCGCCGCGGGGGAGCAGCGGCCGTGCATCGCCAGGGCCGCCGTCCGGTCGGCCGGACCGGCCGGGCGCAGCAGCAGTTCCGTCCCGTCCGGCAGTGAGAGCCGGGACGTGTCCTCCGGCCCCGGGCCGGAGGCGCGGCCGGTGGGCGGGTGCGGGCGGACGATCCGCGACGGGCCGCCGCCGGTGCCGGTGCCGCCACCGGTGCCGTCCGGACGGACGGACGGCACCTCGGGCGCCGCGCACCTGCGGTCGGACCTGCGGAAGGGCCGGTGCCAGAGCCGTTCGGGGCGGGTGCGTGATGCCTTCATGGCGCCGACGCTACCGACGGTGCGCTTCCGTTCGGTTACGTGATCGTGAACGCGCGAATGCCCCGGGGTGCGGCCGGGGTGCGGGTGGAGCACGGCCGGGGCGCGGGTGGGACCGCGGTGGGACCGCGACGGGACGGGGGTGGGACGGGGGTGGGACAGGGCGGCCCGCGGACCGGGACGGCGGCGGCGCAGGTCCGGACCGGTGCCTCAGGCGGCCGGGACGGCGGGCGGCCGACGGTGGATGGCGCCCCCGCTGTCCCCGCTGCCCCCGGCGAGCAGGAGGCCGGGCCCGTCCGTCCACGCACCGAAAGCCGCCACCATGCGCAACACCCCGTCCGTCCCCACCACCGACTCGGCCGCCCCCGCCGTCCCGCACGCCCGCCACGCCCCGGTCGGCACCGTGCTTCCCGGTCTGCTCGACCGGCAGGCGCGCACCCGGCCCGGCGCGCCGGCCGTCCTCGGCGCGGGTGGCGGCCTCACCTTCCGGCAGCTGGCCGGGACCGCCCGCCGGCTGGCCGCGCGGCTGCGCCGCCTGGGCGCCGGCCCGGACGGCCGCGTCGGCCTGTACGTCGAGCCGTCCGTCGAACTGGTCGCCGGCGCCTGGGGCGTCCTGTACGCCGGGGCCGGCTACCTGCCGCTGGCGCCCGAGTACCCCGAGGACCGGCTCCGCTACATGGCCGAGGACAGCGGCACCCGGATCGTGCTCACCCAGGCGCACCTGCGCGAACGGCTGGCCGCGCTGGTTCCGGCCGGCACCGCGGTCGTCACCTTCGAGGACGTTCCGCCGGTGCCGGACCCGAGGGAGGAGGGGGCCCTCGCCAGGGAGGAGGGGGCCCTCGCGCCGGAGTCGCTGGCCTATGTGATCTACACCTCGGGCAGCACCGGCCGTCCCAAGGGCGTGATGATCGAGCACCGTTCGGTGGTCTCCCAGCTGCGCTGGATGCACTCCGCCGGGCACCTCGGCCCCGAGGTCACGGTGCTCCAGAAGACCCCGATGAGCTTCGACGCCGCGCAGTGGGAGATCCTCGCCCCGGCCGTCGGCGCCCGGGTGGTGGCTGGCACGCCCGGCCTCTACCGCGACCCGCAGACGCTGGTCGCCGCCGTGCGGGAGCAGGGGGTGACCGCGCTCCAGTGCGTGCCCACCCTGCTGCGGGCGCTGCTCGACACCGAGGGCTTCGCCGACTGCACCGGCCTGACCAAGGTGTTCTCCGGCGGCGAGGCGCTCTCCCGGCGGCTCGCCCGCGACCTGGGCCGGGCCCTGCCGGGGGCCGCGCTGGTCAACCTGTACGGCCCGACCGAGTGCACCATCAACGCCACCTGGCACCTGGTCGACCCGGCCGAACCGGGCGACGGCGCGGGTTCGGTGCCGATCGGCCGGCCGGTGGCCGACACCCGGTGCTACGTGCTGGACGACGACCTGGTGCCGGTCGCCGCCGACGGCGTCGGCGAGCTGTACCTCGGTGGCGTCCAGCTGGCCCGCGGCTACCTGAACCGGCCGGAGCTGACCGCGGAGCGGTTCGTCCCCTCCCCCTTCGCCGCCGACGAGCGGCTCTACCGCACCGGTGACCTGGTGCGGTGGAACCCGGACGGCACCCTCCAGTTCGCCGGCCGGGTGGACAACCAGGTCAAGCTGCGCGGGTACCGGGTCGAGCTGGACGAGATCGCCCGCGCGATCGAGGAGCACGCCTGGGTGCGCCGCTCGGCCGCCGTCGTCACCGGCGACGACCGCACCGGGCACCGGAACCTGGTCGCCTGCGTCGAACTCGACCCCCGCGAAGCCGCCCTGATGGACCAGGGCAGCCACGGCGGACACCACCGGTCCAAGGCCAGCAAGCTCCAGGTCAAGGCCCAGCTGGCCGACCCGGGCCTGCGCGACCGGGCCGGGCTGGAAGGCCGCGAGCGGGTCGCGTTGCCCGGCCGGAAGGAGACCGAGGTCCAGCGCCGGGAGGTCTTCGCCCGCAAGACGTACCGCTTCTACGACGGCGGCGCCGTCACCCGGGACGACCTCACCGCGCTGCTCGCCCCGCGCCCGGCCGCCGCCTTCGGCCGGGCTCCGGAGCTGTTGAGCTTCCCCGAACTCGGCCGCGTCCTACGGTGGTTCGGCCAGTTCCACAGCGAGGAGCGGCTGCTGCCCAAGTACTCCTACGCCTCGCCCGGCGCCCTGTACGCGACCCAGCTGTACCTGGAGACCGGCGGCCTGGACGGGCTCGCGGCCGGGCTGTACTACTACCACCCGGTCGAGCACGCCCTGGTCCGGATCGGGCCCGCCGAGCCCCGGGCGCAGGCCCGCCTGACGCTGCACTTCTCCGGCCGGCACGGTGCCATCGAGCCCGTCTACAAGAACAACATCCGGGAGGTGCTGGAGTTCGAGACCGGCCACATGCTGGGCGTCCTGGAGGAGGTGCTGCCCGAGTACGGGCTGGACGTGCGCCCGCTCGGCCTCGACCCGGAGGCCAAGGCGCGGCTGGACGTCGCCGAGGAGGACCACTACCTGGGCGCCTTCGAGGTCGTCCGGGCCGGCGGCGCGGCGCGGCCCGAGTGCGCCGAGCTGTACGTCCAGGCCCACGGCGACCGGGTGGACGGCCTGCCGGGCGGCCTCTACCGGTACGCCGACGGCGAGTTGACGCACGTCGCGGACGAGGTGGTGGAGTCCCGGCACGTGATCGCGATCAACCAGGCCGTCTACGCCCGGGCCTCGTTCGGCATCACCGCCGTCAGCCGCGCGGAGGAGGAGTGGCTGGAGTACATCGTGCTCGGCGCGGTGCTGCACCGCCTCCAGCGCAACGGCCTGTCCCTGGGCCTGATGTCCTCCGGCTACAGCTCCAAGTCCGGCCACCCGCTGCCCGCTTCGCGCCGCATCGACGAGATCCTGGCCGGCCACGGCATCATCCCGGGTCCGTCGTACTTCTTCCTCGGCGGCAAGGTCGGCGAGGAGCAGATCCGCAGCGAGGGCATGCGCGAGGACACCGTCCACATGAAGGGCCCGGCCGAGCTCATCAAGGACGAACTGGCCAGGCTGCTGCCCGACTACATGCTGCCCAACCGGGTGCTGGTGCTGGACGCCCTGCCGCTCACCGCGAACGGCAAGGTGGACCTCAGGGCACTGGCCGCCTCCGAGGCCGTCCGCACGGCCGACGCGCGCGGCGAGTTCGTGGCCCCGGGCACCGAGCACGAACGGTGGCTGGCCGAGGCCTGGGGGCAGGCGCTGAAGTACCAGGACGTGTCGGTGACGGACGAGTTCTTCGCCGTCGGCGGGAACTCGCTGATCGCCGTCGCCCTGGTCCACCGGATCAACCGGGAGTTCGGGACGGCGCTACCGCTCCAGGTGGTGTTCGAGTGCCCCCGGCTGGGAGACCTGGCGGCGCGGATCTCCGGCGCGGGCGGGCGGCCGGCCTCCCGGCTGGTCCCGCTGAGGACGGGGGAGCGCGGCCGGCCGGTGTTCTGCTGGCCGGGCCTGGGCGGTTACCCGATGAACCTGCGCCCGCTCGCCGCGGAGGCGAGCGACGGGCGGGCCTTCTACGGCGTCCAGGCGCACGGCATCAACGAGGGCGAGACGCCGTACGCCACGATCCGGGAGACGGCCGCCGCCGACCTCGCCGAACTGCGGCGGGTGCAGCCCGAGGGGCCGTACACGCTGTGGGGCTACTCGTTCGGCGCCCGGGTGGCCTTCGAGGCGGCCTGGCAGCTGGAGCAGGCGGGGCAGCGGGTCGCGGAGCTGCTGCTGATCTGCCCCGGCAACCCGGAGGTCCGCCGGGCCGACGGGCGGCACTACGGCCGGGAGTCCTCGTACGCGAATCCCGGGTACCTGGCCATCCTGTTCTCGGTGTTCGCCGGCACGACCAGCGGGCCCGGACTGGAGCGCTGCCTGGCCGAGACGGTGGACGAGCCGACCTTCGTCGCCTCCGTGCACCGGATGCTGCCGGAGCTGGACGAGGCGGTGATCCGGCGGATCGCCCGGATCGTCGGCGGGACCTACGAGTTCGAGTACAGCTTCCGCGAACTCGTCGAACGACGGCTGGACGCCCCGGTGACCGTCTTCAAGGCCGCCGGCGACGACTACTCCTTCATCGAGGGCAGCAGCGGCTACTCGGCCGAGGCGCCCACCGTGGTCGAGCTGGAGGGCGATCACTACGGGGTGCTGCGGGAGCGAGGGGTGGCCGAGCTGGCCGCCGCGATCCGGGCGGTGGGGCGACCGACGTGGTGACCGCGCCCCGATAGGACACGCTCACGGACGGCCCATGGTCCGTGAGCGGGGGAGCCCCTTCGGATAGGGATGGCTCGGCTTTCCGCCGAACCCGTCTCCTCCGAAGGGGCTCCCCCGTGTCCGTGAAGACCGTGTCCGTGAAGACCATGCCCGTGAAGGCTTCGCCCGTGAGGACCAGGGCCCTGGCCACGGCCTGTTGCGCCCTGCTGCTGGCCCTGCCGCTCGCCCTCGCCCAGCCGGCCGCCGCTTCCCAGGACAGCGGCCCCAAGACGCCCGAGGAGGCCGCCACCTGCCGGGCGGTGGTCGGCACCCTGTTCGGCGGCTTCGGCGCGATGCTCGCGAACAAGGCCTGTGTCATCCGGCCCGCGGACCAGGGCTGACCGCAGCCCGCCGGAACACCGGTGCGTGAGCTCGGTGCGTTGACATACCATCCGTGCGCTGGAGGTCCGCGGGGCGGTCGAGGTCGAGGCGAAGGACTGACGGCCGGTCGGACCGGTGCCCGCCGGCCCGACCCCGCTACCCGAGCAGCTCGCGCGCCGCCGCCCTGACCTCGGCGAGCAGCAGGCGCAGGTCGTCCTCCGTCGTGGCGGCGTTGAGCAGGCAGGCGCGGAGCATCTCCGTCGTGCCGAGGCGGGCGCCGGTGACGAACACCCGGCCGCGCCGCTGGACGGCGACGGGCAGTTCGCGGTTGAGGGCGTCGAGGCCGGCGCCGTCCAGGCCGGGGGCGCGGTGGCGGAACGCCACGATCGAGGTCTGCACCTCCGCGAGCAGCTCCAACTCCTCGTCCGCCTCGACGAGTTCACCGAGGCGGCGGGCCAGCGCGGTGCACCGGGCGATGTCCCGGGCGAGGCCGGTGCGGCCCTTGTGGGCGATGGTGGCCCAGACCTTGAGGGCGCGGAAGGGTCGGGTCTGCTCGGTGCCGTACTCGGAGAACCAGCCGAGCGCGCCCGCCGCCTCGTCGCGCAGGTAGGACGGGACGAGGCTGAAGGTGCCGCGCAGCTCCTCGGCGTCGCGGACCAGCGCGCAGCCGCAGTCGACCGGGACGCCGAGCCACTTGTGCGGGTCGAGGGCGAGCGAGTCGGCGCGCTCCAGGCCGGCGTAGCGGTGGGCGATGGCCGGGTCGAGCCGGCCGAAGGCGCCGTACGCGCCGTCCACGTGCAGCCACAGGCGCTGCTCCTCGCACAGGTCGGCGATCGGGCCGAACTCGTCCACCGCGCCGGCGCCGACGGTGCCGGCCGAGGCGACCACCAGGAAGGGCAGCAGGCCGGCCGCGCGGTCGCGCTCGACGGCCGCCCGCAGCTCGGCGGTGTCCAGCCTGCCGTCGGGGCCGGTGGCGACGGTGCGCAGGTGCCTGCTGCCGAGGCCGAGGAGTTCGGCGGCCTTGCGGACGCAGGAGTGGGTCTCGCCGGTGACGTAGCCGACCAGTGGCGGCAGGCCCGCGAGCCCGTCCTCGCGGACGTCCCGGCCGGCCCGGCGGGCGGCGCGGTCGCGGGCGGCGGCCAGGCAGACGATGGTCGCCATCGAGGTGCCGGAGGTGAGCAGGCCGCCGCCGGCCGGGTGCGGGAAGCCGACCAGCTCGGCTATCCAGCGGACCACGGCGCGTTCCAGGTGGACGTCGGCGTGGTCGCCGCCCGCCGAGCTGGGGTTCATCGCCGAGGCGGCGAGGGTGGCGAGCACCCCGGCGGGGGCGGGGGCGGAGTTCACCCAGCCGAAGAAGCGCGGGTTGCCGTTGCCCATCGGGTACGGCAGGACGTCGCGCCCGATGGCGCCGATCAGCTCGTCGAGCGGGCGGCCCTCGGCGGGCAGCGGGGCGTCCAGCAGGCCCTGGCGGGCGGTGTCGTCCATGGGCTGCCAGACCGGGCGCCCGGGCAGTTCGGCGAGGTAGTCGGAGACCAGGTCGGCGGTGGCGTGGGCGGCGGCGCGGAAGTCCTCGGTGGTCATGGCGTGCTCCAGGGAGGCCGGGGGAGGCGGGCGCGGCGTCCTCGGCGCACCGTGGTCCGGTGATCTTACGGAGAGGTGATCGTATGCAGAAGGGCCCGCGCCGTGCGGCGCGGGCCCTCGTGCCGAGACCGGGGGACCTGGGGACCTGGGGACCTGGGGGTGGTCCGGGGGCCCGGGGGCCGGTCCGGGATGCCGGGGCGTCAGTCGAGCGAGCTGGACAGCCCGCTCGCCGAGCGGCAGTAGCCCTGCATCTCCTTGTCGGTGATCTTGGCGCAGAGCCGGCCGGACGCGCCGCCGTCGGTGTAGTTGACGGTGTAGTAGCTGACCAGGCCCTCGGCGCAGGCCTTGCGCTGCCAGCCGTCGGCGGCGGTGGCGCACTGCTGGGACGCCCAGTCCTCGCGGTCCAGGTTGTACTTCATGGTGCGCGAGCCGACACCGCGGCTGCAGTCCACCGACCCGCCGCTGGCCTTGCCGTTGAGGCACCACTTGAGGGCCTCGGCGTAGACCTCGGGGTGGTTCGGGTAGTCGTGCGAGGACAGGTAGAAGGTCGGGGCGTAGAAGAAGCAGGCGGACTGGAACAGCGACGGCTGGTCCTTGCACGGGTAGAGCGGGTCCTGGGCGAGCTTGTCGGCGGGCAGGTTCGCCTTGGCCTGCTCGTCCTCCTCGTCCGGGCCGAAGAGCTGCATGAACAGGCCCTCGGAGCAGCGGATCCTGTTCTGGTCGCTGGGGAACTTGTTGCACAGGTCGCGCGCCTTGGCGACGTCCTGCTTGGCCACGAACATGGTGCCGTGGCCGACGCCGTGGATGCAGGGGCCGCTGTTCTTGGGAGCGCAGAGCTTGAGCAGGTCCGTCTCGGGCTGGGTGGAGGCGTTGAGCATCTCCTCGACCGCGCCGTGCAGGTAGCCGGCCGCGCAGGTCTCGTGCGGGTAGGAGATGACCTTCTGGAAGTCGGCGTTGAAGCGCTTGACCGCCGCGTGGCCGAGCTCGTGCGCGATCGGATGGCAGAAGCGCACGGTGTACGGCTTCTCCTTGGTGATCTTGTCCAGGTCGGCCAGGGCGACGCCGGGGTCGGTGGCGTCCATCTCGGCCATCATCTTGTTGCGCAGCGTGGAGCGGGTCCACACCGCCGGGTCGCCGGTCGGGGTGGCACCCGCGGCGCCGGCCGCGGCCGGCTGGGCGCCGACGGCGGGGGCTCCCGCAGCCCGGGGCGCGGTGGCCGCCGCGGGCGACCAGTCGGTGACGGCCACCGATCCCAGGCCCAGGACGCCCAGGAGCAGGGCGGTGAGAATCGCGAAGACTCGCGGCTGCATGAGGGGATCCCCCGGCGGATCGAGGTGAACGTTGCGTCTCCCATCCTGACGGTATGTGAGCGGGAATCCACGAATTCGTCCGCCATTCGAGAGATGTCGGCGACGGTACCGCACCGTCGGACCTGCGGGACCGGCGGGATGGTGCCGCGTAGTCACCCGAACGGAGTAGGACGGCGCGGGCGCCGGCCACTGCACCGTTCGGGTGACGGGACCCGCTCCCGGGCGCTCACAGCTCCAGCGTCACCCGGTACTCCGTCAGCCAGGCGTCGAAGTCCAGCGCGAGGTCCACGGCCAGCCGGACGGACTGCGGGTCGGTGTCCGGGGCGAGCGCGTCGGCCAGGCGCCGCCGGTCGAGCAGGTCCAGGGCCGGGGAGGTGCGCTCGACGGCGAGCCGGGCGAGTTCGGCGCGCAGCTTCGCCGGGTAGTGCGGGTCGGTGGTGACCGGGTACGGGCTCTTCGCCCGGTCCGCGACCGCGTCCGGCAGCACGTCCCGGACCGCGGCGCGCAGCAGGCTCTTCTCCCGCCCGTCGAAGGCCTTCATCGCCCACGGGGTGTTGAACACGTACTGGACCAGCCGGTGGTCGCAGAACGGCACCCGCACCTCCAGGCCGTTGGCCATGCTCATCCGGTCCTTGCGGTCGAGCAGGATGCAGACGAAGCGGGTCAGGTTGAGGTAGGAGATCTCGCGCATCCGCCGTTCCAGCGGATCGGCCGCGGGCAGGTGCGGGACCTCGGCGAGCGCCTCGCGGTACCGGGCCCTGCGGTACCCCTCCAGGTCGAGCTTGCGGAGCAGCCCGGCGTCGAGCAGGTGCTCGCGCGGGGTGGCTCCGCCGCCGGCGATGCCGGTGAGGCCGAGCGCCCAGGGGAAGTCCTCGACGGCGATGGTGGCCGGGTCGTGGAACCAGCGGTAGCCGCCGAAGAGCTCGTCCGCGGACTCGCCGGACAGGGCGACGGTGGAGTGCCGGCGCACGCCGCGGAAGAGCAGCAGCAGCGAGGTGTCCATGTCGCCGACGCCGTTCGGCAGGTCGCGGGCGCGCAGCACGACGGCGCGCCGGGACGGGTCGGAGAGGTCGGCGGCGTCCAGTTCGACGACGCTGTGGTCGGCGCCGATGTGGTCGGCGAGCAGCCGGGCGTACGGGCCGTCCTGGGTCTGCCGGACGTCGCTGGCGTGGAAGTTCTCGCTCTGGCCGGTGAAGCCGACGGAGAAGGAGCGCACCGGACCGGCGCCGGCGGCGGCCAGCGTCCGGGCGGCGAGCGCCGTGACGGCGCTGGAGTCCAGGCCGCCGGAGAGCAGCGAGCAGAGCGGCACGTCCGCTTCGAGCTGGCGGTGGACGATGTCCTCCAGCAGGGCCCGGACGGTGGCGACGGTGGACTCCAGGCTGTCGCGGTGCTCGCGCGCCTCCAGAGCCCAGTAGCGGCGGACCGAGAGGCCCTCGCGGCGCACCCGGACGACGTGCCCGGGCCGGACCTCGTGGATGTCCCGGTACGGGGTGAGGCCGGGGGTGCGGGTGTAGCCGAGCAGTTCGCGCAGCCCGTCCAGGTCCACCACCGGGCGGACGTCGGGGTGGGCGAGCAGGGCCTTGACCTCGGAGCCGAAGATCACGCCGTCCGGGGTGCGGTGGTAGTACAGCGGTTTGACGCCCATCCGGTCGCGGAACAGCAGCAGTTCCTCGCGCCGGGTGTCCCAGATCGCGAAGGCGAACATGCCGTTGAGCCGCTCGGCCAGGTGCTCGCCCCACTCCAGGTAGGCGTGCAGCACGACCTCGGTGTCGCTGCGGGTGCGGAAGCGGTGCCCGGCCGCCTCCAGTTCCGCGCGCAGCTCGCGGTGGTTGTAGACCTCGCCGCTGTAGGTGAGCACGGCCAGCGTCCGGCCGTCCTGCTCGACCGTCATCGGCTGGGTGCCGCCGGCGATGTCGATCACCGCGAGCCGGCGGTGGCCGAGCGCGGCGTGCGGCTCCAGGTGCACGCCGCCGGCGTCCGGGCCGCGCCGGAGCTGGGTGGCCGTCATCGCTTCGAGGACGGTCCTTTCGGCGGTGAGGTCGCGCTCGAACGCGACCCATCCGGTGATCCCGCACATCCGCAAGCCTCCGGTCTTCCGCTTCGTGTTCAGGAGGTCACGCTACGTGCGGAGTTGGCGCCGCTTCAAGGGGCTTTCGAGAACGAGGGTGAACGGGTGGCCGATCGCCGGTCGAATGTGAAGATGATGTGGAGCTGGTCTGAAAGTCGTAATGTCTGCCCGATTTCGGGCAGAAATCTTGGCTTCGCCGCTCCGTCCGACCTAGGCTCCTCATTCGTGCCCAGCTCATCCCACCCCCACGAAGACCTCCTCGCCCACCTCACCCGGACCAGCCCGCTGGGGCCCCGGGAGGCGGCGCGGGTCGTGGCGGAGGTGCTGGCGTACTTCTCCGAGAGCACCGAGGAGTACGTGCGCCGGCGCCACACCGAGCTCCAGGGGCGCGGTCTGACCAACGAGCGGATCTTCGCCCGGCTCGCCGAGGAACTGCCGCAGCGCCGGGTCTCGGCGCCGGAGCTCTCGGCCCGCCAGCTGCGGCGGATCGTCTACGGCTGAGCGCCGTCCCCCGGCCTTCGGCGGTTCGCGACCGCTTTTGGCCGAATCCGACCGCTTCCGGTGTCGATCGGTATCGCTCGGTCCTGCTCGGTGCCGTTCGATGCTGTCCGGCGGTGTTCGGCAACGGTCGTCCATGTTCGTCAACGTTCGACAGAGGAGTCCACGCATGTGCGGAATCGTGGCCTACATCGGCCCCAAGGACGCGACCCCCTTCCTGCTGGAGGGGCTGGCGCGGCTGGAGTACCGCGGCTACGACTCGGCCGGCGTCGCCGTCACCGGGCGCGGCGGCGGGATCAAGCTGCGCAAGGTGAAGGGCCGGGTCGCCGACCTGGCCGGCGCCGTTCCGGCCCGGTTCAAGGGCACCACCGGCATCGGCCACACCCGCTGGGCCACCCACGGCGTCCCCAGCGACGCCAACGCGCACCCGCACCTGGACGGCGCCGAGCGGATCGCCGTCGTCCACAACGGCATCATCGAGAACGCCGACGAGCTGCGCGCCAAGCTCACCGCCGACGGCGCGGTGTTCCGCTCCGAGACCGACACCGAGGTGCTCGCCCACCTGATCGCCGCGAACGTCGCCGAGGGCGTCGAGCTGGAGGACGCGGTCCGGGCCGCGCTCGGCCGGGTGGTCGGCACCTACGGCATCGCGGTGCTGGACGCCGAGCGGCCGGACCGGATCGTGGTCGCCCGCAACGGCAGCCCGATCGTGCTGGGCATCGGCGAGAAGGAGATGTTCGCCGCCTCGGACGTCTCCGCGCTGGTCCGCTACACCCGCCAGGTCGTCCACCTGGAGGACGGCGAACTGGCCACCGTCCGGGCCGACGGCTTCCGCACCTTCACCGCGGACGCCCGCACCACCCACCGTCAGCCGTCCACCGTGGACTGGGAGGTCGACTCCTACGACACCGGCGGCTACGAGCACTTCCTGCTCAAGGAGATCCACGAGCAGCCCGGCTCGGTCGAGCGCACGCTGAGCGGCCGGCTCGACGAGCGCTTCGCGACCGCGCACCTCGGCGGCCTCAACCTGGACGCCCGGGAGCTGCGCGAGATCCGCCGGGTGAAGATCCTCGGCTGCGGATCGGCGTACTACGCGGGTGAGATGGGCGCGCAGCTGATCGAGGAGCTGGCCCGGATCCCCGCGCACAGCGAGCCGGCCTCGGAGTTCCGCTACCGCAACCCGGTGATCGAGGCGGACACCCTGTACGTCGCGGTCAGCCAGTCCGGCGAGACCTACGACACGCTGGCCGCCGTCCAGGAGGTCAAGCGCAAGGGCGGCCGGGTGCTCGGCGTCGTCAACACCGTGGGCAGTGCCATCGCCCGGGAGTGTGATGGTGGCATCTACCTGCACGCCGGTCCGGAGGTCTCGGTCGCCTCCACCAAGGCCTTCACCTCCACCGTCGTCGCCTTCGCGCTGCTCGCCCTGCACTTCGGACGCATCCACGACCTGTCGCCCGCCGACGGACGCCGGATCGTCTCCGCGCTCCAGGCGCTGCCGGACCAGATCCGCGAGGTGCTGGAGCAGAGCGAGGCGATCGCCGCACTCGCCGCCGAGTACGCCGAGTCGGCGGGCATGATGTTCATCGGCCGGGTGCGCGGCTTCCCGGTGGCCCGCGAGGGCGCCCAGAAGCTCAAGGAGATCTCCTACGTGCACGCCGAGGCCTACCCGGCGAGCGAGCTCAAGCACGGCCCGCTGGCACTGATCAGCCCCGAACTGCCCACCGTGGCACTGGTTCCGGACGACGAGCTGCTGGACAAGAACCTGACCACGCTGGGCGAGATCAAGGCCCGCTCCGGGCGGGTCATCGCGGTCGGCCACCGCCGGCCGGAGGAGAAGCTCGCGGACCACTGCATCCTGGTGCCCAAGAGCGAGCCGGAGCTGGACCCGCTGCTGCTCAACATCCCGCTCCAGCTGCTCGCCTACCACGCCGCCGTCGCCCTGGGGCGCGACGTGGACAAGCCGCGCAACCTGGCGAAGAGCGTGACGGTGGAGTAGCCGTCCACCCCCGGAACCACCGGGTCCCGGTCGCTGTGCGGACGGCCGGGGCCCGGTTCCGTTCTCCGGGGCGTCCGGCTGGGTCGGAGGATCAGAAGACCGAGCAGCCGGACAGGGTGGTCAGGGTGTCCAGGGCGGTGACCGCGGCGACCGAGTTGCCGGCCTGGTCGAGCCGCGGGCCCCAGGCGCAGACGGCGGCGCGGCCGGGGAGTATCGCGAGGACGCCGCCGCCGACACCGCTCTTGCCGGGCAGGCCCACCCGGAAGGCGAACTCGCCGGCGGCGTCGTAGGTGCCGCAGGTGAGCAGCACGGCGTTGATCCGCTTGGCCTCGCTGCGGGACATCAGCCGGGTGCCGTCGGCCCGCACGCCGTAGCGGGCGAGGAAGGAGCCGGCCAGCACCAGGTCGCGGCAGCTGGTGGCGACGGCGCAGTGCGCGTAGTAGTGCTCCAGGACGGTCTCGACCGGGTTCTCCAGGTTGCCGTGGCTGGCGATGAAGTGGGCCAACGCGGCGTTGCGGTGGCCGTGTTCGGCCTCGGAGGCGGCGACCACCGGGTCGGTGTCCAGCAGCGGGTTGCCGGACTCGCGGCGCAGGAACTCCCGTACCGTGCCGGAGGCGTCGCCGGTCATGGTCTGGAGGCGGTCGGTGACCACCAGGGCGCCCGCGTTGATGAACGGGTTGCGCGGGATGCCGTGCTCGGTCTCCAGCTGCACCAGGGAGTTGAACGGGTTGCCGGACGGCTCGCGGCCGACGCCCCGCCACAGCGCGTCGCCGCCGTAGGCGACCGCGAGGGCGAGCGAGAACAGCTTCGAGACGCTCTGGACGGAGAACGGCCGCTCCCAGTCCCCGACGCCGTGCAGCTCCCCGTCGACGGTGGCGACGGCCATGCCGAAGGCCTCCGGGTCGGCGGTGGCGAGGGCCGGGATGTAGTCGGCGACCCGGCCGCGGCCCGTGGTCGCCCGGGCGGCCGCCTCGGCGGCCGCCAGCAGCACCGACCAGTCCAGGGTCTCCCCGCCGGGCACACCGTTCAACGTTCTTCCTCCACCGGCACCGACTGCGGACACGACCGGGACCGGGCGCGCGGTGCGGGTGCGTCCGGTCCGACCAGGATTATCCGGGTTCGGTGTCGATGGTTCGTACAGAGGGTCGTTTCCCGCGGTTACGGCGCGTCGGTGGGGGCCTGGACGGGCGGGCCGGTGAGCAGGGCGCCGGCGTCCGAGTACGGCCGGCCGTTGGGGACGCAGCCGTGCAGCCCCTTGATCTGCTGCATCATCACCGGTGCCGGGGCGCCCGGGCCCGGGCAGTCGACGTGGCCGTTGCCGAGGATGTGGCCGACCTCGTGGTTGACGGCCAGCGCGTGGTACTGCTCGGGCTCGCCCGCGTAGAACTCGGACAGCTCGGTCCAGCGCTTGAGGTTGATCACCACCTGGTGGGTGACGCCGCAGTTCACCCAGCCGCCGGTGTCCAGTCCGTACTGCCCGCAGATCCGGTCGGTGGACCGCGGGGTGGCCAGGTAGACGGTGAAGTCCACCGGATCGGCGGGCATCCGCTGGAACGAGGCGGTGCCGCCGGCGGCCCAGCCGTGCCTGACGTCGCCGAGGACCGCGTCCACCTCGGCGGCGAACCGCTCCGGGCTCTCCGCGATCCCGTCCTCCACCCGCACCTTGTAGCGGTACAGGTGCTCGCCGGTGCCGAAGCGGGCGGAGCCGCCGGGCGCGGTGGTGAACGCCAGCCGGCCGTCCCCGTCGCTCCACGGCTGCCACCAGAGCAGCCCGGCGGTCAGGGCGGCGACCAGCGCGAGGGCGAGCGCGGCCGGCCGGGGCCTGCGGCGGAGGAGCCGGAGGAGCGCGTTCAACGGGCCGCTCCCGCCAGGGCGGGGAGGCCGGTGGCGGCGAGGGCGGCGAGGGCGGTGGTGTCCGGGCGGGCGTCGACCGGGGCCTGGGGGGACATGGCGGAGCTGCTCCAGGAGGGGATCGGCGGGTGGTGCGGCCGATCGGCGGCCGGGCCGTCGCCCGGTCCTGCGGAAGGGGTCTCACCTGGAGGGACGCACACGGACCGGGCCCCGGTTCACGGCGTGTCCGACGTCACGGCGGGGGCTCCTGTCGGACGGGCGGCCCGGTCGGTTCCCGGAACCGCTCGATGGTGTCACCCGTGCGGCGTGTCCCTGGGGCCCGCCGCCGGATTCGGGTGTCGTGGTGCGGGTCGACCCGTCGGGCCGCTCCCGTACGGGTCGACCCTTCCCGCTCACCGGAATGCCATCGGAGGTACCGCCATGTCCACCACCGCCGTGTTCACCGTCGCCGGAATGAGCTGCGGCCACTGCGAGAGGACGGTCAGCGCCGGGCTCGCCGCCCTGCCCGGCGTCACCGACGTCAGCGCGGACGCGCCCAGCGGCCTGGTCACCGTCTCCTCGGCGGGGCCGCTGGACGAGGCGGTGGTGCGCGGCACGGTGGACGGGGCCGGGTTCACCTTCGTGGGGCGGGCCTGACGCTCCGCCGGGCGACAGCCCCGGGGCCCTGTCGGCGATGACCGACCGGACCCCGGGGCACCGCCGGCTCAGCCCATGCTCTTCGCGCCGTCCAGGGACTCGCGGATGATGTCGGCGTGGCCGGCGTGCTGGGCGGTCTCGTTGGCGATGTGCAGCAGCACCCGGCGGGCCGACCACTCGGCGTCCGGCTGGAACCAGGGGGCCTTCGGCAGCTGCTGGGTGGCGTCCAGGTCGGGGAGGGCGGCCACCAGCTCGTCGGTGCGGCGGGCCACCTCGGCGTAGTCGGCGAGGACGCCGACCAGCGTCTCCCCGGGCAGCATCCGGAACTCGTCCGCGCGGCGGGCGAAGTCCTCCTCGGTCCAGGTGGTGAAGTCGGGCATCGCGGACGGCCCGTGCACGATGAACTCCGCCCAGAGCCGCTCGACGGAGGCCACGTGCTTGATCAGGCCGCCCAGGCACAGCTCGCTCGCACAGGTCCGCAGGCCGGCCTGCTCGTCGGTGAGGTCACGGGTGGTGAAGCGCAGGAAGTGCCGCTGCTTCTCCAGGGCCGCCAGGAGGTCGGCGCGCTCGCCGGTGAGCTTCCGGGCGGTGGTGGTCGAGGTCGTGGTCTCGGTCATCGTCATGGCCTTTCGGTCGGGTCCTGCTCCCTCGGACAAGAACCACGCTACGGACCATTGCGGTCACTTCCTGTCCTGAATCCCGGGGAGAATCGACGCATGGCGAACACCAGCAGCCGGACGCTGCGACTGCTCTCCCTGCTCCAGACCCACCGGTACTGGCCCGGCGAAGAACTGGCCGACCGGCTCGGCGTCTCCGTCCGCACCCTGCGCCGCGACATCGACCGGCTGCGCGAGCTCGGCTACCCCGTCGAGGCCCAGCGCGGCGTCGACGGCGGCTACCAGCTGGCGGCCGGCGCGGCACTGCCGCCGCTGGTGATCGACGACGAGGAGGCGGTGGCCCTCGCGGTCGGCCTGCAGGCGGCGACGGAGAGCCCGGTGGAGGGGGTCGCCGAGGCCTCGGTGCGGGTGCTGGCGAAGGTGGTCCAGGTGATGCCGGCCCGGCTGCGCCGACGGGTGGAGGCGCTGCGCGCGATGACCGTCCCGGTGGACTGGGGGACGCCGGCGGGGTCGGGCGTCGACCCGGACGCCCTGACGGTCGTGGCGCTCGCCTGCCGGGACGGCGAGCGGGTGCGGTTCTCGTACACGGCCGCCGACGGGCGCGGCACGGAGCGGCACGTCGAACCGCACCGGCTGGTCTGCCTGAACCGCCGCTGGTACCTCGTCGCGTACGACCTCGGCCGAGCCGACTGGCGCAGCTTCCGCCTCGACCGCCTCACCGCCCCCACCGGCAGCGGCGACCGCTTCGCCCCGCGCCCCCTCCCGGCGGGCGACGCGGCGGAGTTCGTCCGCGCGGGCCTCGACGCCGGGCCCCGGTCGCACCGGGTGGAGGTCCTGGTGGAGGCGCCCGCCGACCACGTCCGGGCCCGGGTCGGGCGCTGGGGCACGGTCACGCCGGTCGCCGCGCACCGCTGCCGCCTGCGGATGACCGCGGACTCCCTCGAATGGCCGGCCATGGCGCTGGGCTCCCTCGGTGCCGAGTTCCGGGTCGTCGCCCCGGACGCGCTGCGGACGCTGGTGGCCGAGTGGAGCGCGCGCTTCGCCCGTGCGGCGGGGGAGACGGAGGAGGAGTAGGAGGTCGGGCGGGCCGGCTTCCGGCGCCCGGGGCGGTCGGCCCGGCGCTGCTCCGGCGGGCCGGGCCCTGGCCTCCGGGCACGGGGGTGCCCTGGGGCCTCGGGGGCCTGGACGCCGCGGGGTGGTTGTCGGTCGGAGAGGGGCGGCGGGTCAGGGGGCGATGGCTTCGAGGGTGGTGCGCAGGTGGGCGAGGGTGGCGCAGAGGGTGGGGAGCGGGGGCGTGGCGAGGGCGAGGCGGAGGGCGTCGGGGTGGTGGGGGGTGGTGGCGAAGGCGTCGGCGGTGGAGATCAGGATGCCCTCGGCGGCGAGGGCGGCGGCCGCGTGGTCGGGGCGCTGGTGGGGTTCGAGGGTGAGCCAGAGGACGTAGGAGGTGGGGTGGGCGGTGGTGGCCAGGCCGGCGAGGACGGAGCGGGCCACGGCCTGGCGGGCGGCGGCGTCCGCGCGGCGCTCCCGCTCCAGACGGGCGACCGTTCCGTCCGCGAGCCAGCCGGTGGCGAGGGCGGTGATCAGGCCGGGGGCGCCCCAGGCAGCGGCGCGCAGGCCGGTGGTGGCGGCGCGGAGCAGGCGGTCGGGCAGGACGGCGAAGCCGAACCGCAGGCCCGGGGCCACGCTCTTGGAGAGGCCCGCCACGTAGCAGGTGCGCTCCGGGGCGAGGGCGTACAGCGGTGGCGGCGGTGCGGCCTCCAGGAAGGCGTAGGTGCCGTCCTCGACCAGGGTGAAGCCGTGCTCGGCGGCGAGGGCGACGAGGCGCTCGCGGTGCGCCCGGTCGAGCACCCAGCCGAGCGGGTTGTGGACGGTCGGCTGGGTGTACACCGCCCGGACGGGGCGGGCGCGGCAGAGCCGGTCGAGCGCGTCGAGGTCCGGGCCGGCGGCGGTGACCGGGACGGGGGCCAGGTCGAGCCCGTGGGCGGAAGCGAGCAGCTTGATGCCCGGGTAGCCGAGGGCGTCGGTGGCGAGGACGTCCCCGGGGCGGGTGAGGGTGCGCAGGACGCAGTCCAGGGCCTGCTGCGCCCCGCTGGTCAGCAGGACGTTCCCGGGGGCGGTGTCGATCCCGCGGTCCAGGAGGTGGGTGGCGACCGCGGCCCGGTCGTGCCGGTGGCCGCCCGGCGGGTGCTGGCGCAGCAGGGCCTCGGCGTCGCCCGAGGAGGCGAGCGCGCGCAGGGCCTGCCGCAGCAGGTCGCCCTGCCCGGGGGAGAGCGGCTGGTTGAAGGAGAGGTCGGCCACCCGGGGCACCGGCAGCGCCCGGGAGGGTTCGATGCCGTCGTAGCCGGAGCGCAGCCGGACGAAGGTGCCGCGGCCCTGCTCGCCCACCACCAGTCCGGCGGCGGCCAGTTCGGCGTAGACCCGGGTCGCGGTGGCGAGGGCGATCCGCCGCTCGCGGGCGAGGGCGCGGTGGGTCGGCAGCCGGGCGCCGGCCGGGAGGGCGCCGGAGCGGATGGCGCTCGCGTACTCGTCGACGATGGCCTTGTAGGAGGGCGGTCGCACGGGTCACCTGCCGTTCCTGGGTCGTGAGCCTCGGCGTACGGGCGCCTGCTCCGGAGTGTATCCAGGACAATGAGTGGATTGTCCCGGGCGGGTGTTCCTAGCCTCGTGGTGTCCGGCAGCGAGGCCAGGACCAGCAGCGAGGCCAGGAACGGAGCACGCGCCCATGACCATCCGCAGCGAGCGGGACCAGCACGTCGTCACCCTCACCATCGACCGGGAGAAGAAGCTCAACGCCCTCGACTACCCGACGATCGACGCGCTGCTCGCCGAGTTCGACCGGATCGACGCCGACGACACCGTCCGCGCCGTGATCCTCACCGGGGCCGGCGAGCGGGCGTTCAGCGCGGGCGCCGACATCCCCTCGCTGGCCGCCAGCATCGCGGGCGGGCCGGAGCGGGCGCTGCGCGAGTTCGTCCGTCGCGGGCACACCCTCACCCGGCGGATCGAGGAGTTCCCCAAGCCGGTCATCGTGGCCGTCAACGGCCTGGCGTACGGCGGTGGTTGCGAGATCACCGAGGCCGCCCCGCTGGCGGTGGCGGCCGAGCACGCGGCCTTCGCCAAGCCCGAGATCTCGCTCGGCTTCCCGCCTCCCTTCGGCGGTTCGCAGCGGCTGCCGCGCCACGTCGGCCGCAAGCGCGGCCTGGAGCTGATCCTGACCGGCGACCCGATCCCGGCCGCCCGCGCCGCCGAGATCGGCCTGGTCAACTCCGTCGTCCCGGCCGGTGAACTGCTGGACACCGCCCGGGACCTGGCCGAGCGGATCATCCGGCACGCGCCGAGCGCCGTGGCCGCCTGCCTGCGGGCGGTGACCCGGGGCATCAACCTGCCGATCGACGAGGGGCTCGCGGTGGAGGCGGCGGCCTTCGCGGCGACCGTGCCGACCGAGGGCGTCCGGGACGGGATCCGGCGCTTCCTGGACCGCACGTCCGCCCGCTCGTCCGACCGCTCGTCCGCCCCGTCGTCCTCCTGAGGCGGCGCGGGAAAACGCGTTGCGGGCGGCGGCCGGGGAGGTGATCATGGCGCCATGCCGGATCTGCTCGCGCGGGTGACCGCCTTCCGTGCCGCCTTCGCCCGCCGCCAGGCGGCGGAGCTCGTCGAGGCGGCGGACTTCCCCGGGGTGTTCGCCGTCCGGGACGCGGAGTTCGTCCGCTCCGAGGAGCACAACCAGCTGATCGTCGAGGGCCCGGGGACCGACCCGGCGGAACTGCCCCGGCTGGCCGCCCGGTGGCTGGGGCGGCGTCGCCGGTACCGCGTCACCGTGCTGGACCAGGAGCTCGGCGAGCGGGCCGCGCCGGTGCTGGCGGCGGCGGGGTGGCAACGGGAGAGCGTGCTCGTCATGGCCCGGTCGACGGAGGGCTGTGTCCGGCCCGAACCGGCCGCGCTCCCAATGGAATCGAGCGAGCTGCGGGAGGCGGTGCTGCGTCAGCAGCGGGAGTGGAGCGGGGACGAGGAGCTCGTCCGACAGCTCACCGACCGCCGCGCCGCCCGGCTGCGCGGCGCCGAGCAGGTGCACTTCCTGGCCGCGCGGACACCGGCCGACGAGGTCGCGGCCTGGAGCGACCTCTACCTCGAACCGGCCTTCGGGCTGGCCCAGTTGGAGGAACTGGTGACCGGTACGCCGCACCGCGGCGCGGGCCACGGCGACACCCTGCTCGCCACCGGCCTGGCGCTCACCGCGGAGGCCGGCCTCCCCGAGCTGTTCCTGCTCGCGGACGCGGCGGACTGGCCGCGCGAGTGGTACGGCCGTCGGGGTTTCACCGAGATCGGGCGCGGCCGGGCCTTCTACGGCGGGTGACGTTCGGGCCTTCCGCGGCCGGTGACGGGCGGGACGGTGTGCGGATGCCGGTCGGAGGCGACGGATGCTCGGGGAGCGGGCTTCTTCCGTCGGCAGGGAGTCAGGCGGTTTCCGGGCCGGCCGCCGGTGGGGTGTCGCGGCGGCAGTGTCGGCGAAGGCGCGGGAGAGCGGGCAGAGGTTCTCCCAGTCCCGGACGGCCCAGCCGGCGGTGAGGGCGGGCAGGTCGGGCAGCGGGAGCAGCCGCAGGCCCGACGCGCAGATCATCGATGGTCACGGGGGCCCAAGGTATCGGGACGTCGGGACCCAAGGTATCGCTTGGAGGTGTCCCGGTAAATCAACGGATTGACTTGGGTGTTCGGTGGGATCGATCATCGATTCCGGGCCCAGGGCGGCAACCCGACCGCCACCTTCGCGGCGTTCCGGACGCACGGGCCGGGGTGCGGGCGGGTGCCGACCCGCATCGATGCGAAGAGCTGTTCACGACGGTGAGCAGTCGTGAACGCCGTGAACGCCATGAACGCTGTGAACGGCTGTGACGACGGACGACAGGAGGGAACGGGCATGCGGTACGCCGACGGTCCGGGTACGCGGTGCGAGGTGTTCGTCGGGGCACCGGTGGACCGGGTGTGGGAGCTGGTGACGGACATCGGCCTGCCCGCCCGGCTGAGCCCGGAGCTCCACCGGGTCGCCTGGCTGGACGGTGCGCGCGGCCCCGCGGTGGGCGCCCGCTTCGAGGGGCACAACAGCCGCGAGAACATGCCCGACTGGCGGACGGTCTCCGAGATCACGGAGCTGACCGAGCCGAGGGAGTCGATCGAGGCGACGGAGGCGACGGAGCCGACCGGGGCGGCGGGACCGGCGGATCCGGCCGTCGTCGGCTCCTTCGCCTGGGGCGTGATGGACGCGGACGGCCGCTACGGCGAGCCGGTGTCCGATCTCGGCGGGGCGCTGGCCCGGTGGCGCTTCGAGCTGGTCCCCGAGGGCGGCGGCACCCGGCTGCGCCAGTCGGTGGTGATCGGCCCCGGCCGCAGCGGCGCCAGCCTGGTCATCGACGCCAGGCCGGAGCTGGAGGAGAAGATCGTCGACTTCCGGCTGAACGAGCTGCGCGCCGGCATGACGGCGACCCTCGAAGGCATCAAGTCGCTGGCCGAGCAGGGGAACCGGCCCCGGCCCGAGCACTGATCACCCCGTTCCTCCGGGGCGGGATGTGCCGGGCGATCACCGGCACGTCCGTCCGGCCGTGCTGGACCCGTTCATCGACTTCGGCTGGGACCGCTGGCGGGCCGAGGAGTTCGATCCGGGACTGGTGCTCGTCGAGCTGCTGGGCGGCACGGACGACTGGTAGCGGTCGCTTCCCGGGAGGGTTCAGCCCGCGCTGCCCGCACCGCCGTCGCGGGCCGCCCGCTCCGCCGCGCGCAGCGCCTCGGCGATGGTGCGCAAGCCGCGGCGTTCGGCGTGGGCGAGGGCGGTGGTGCCGTCGGAGTCGGGGAGGAACGGGTCGGCGCCGTGGGCGAGCAGGACGTCGACGATCTCGCGGTGGGCCGGGCCGCCGTCACCGAGGAGGACGGCTTCGAGCGGCGCCGTCCAGCCGAGGTCGTTGACGTGGTCGACATCGATGGCGGTCTCGGCGAGGACCGCGCGGACGTAGGCGGCATGGCCCCGTTCGGCGGCGGGGATGACGGAGACGCCGCCGTAGCGGTTGCGACGGGTGAGGTCGGGGCCGCCGGGGAGCAGGGCGCGCATCATCGGGACGCTGCCGGTGATGCCGGTGACCAGCCACGGGCTGTTCAGCCGGGCGTCCTGCGCGTTGACGTCCGCGCCCGCCTCGACCAGCAGCCGGGCGACGGCGACCCGGTCCGCCAAGGCGGCCCGCAGCAGCGGGGGAGAGCGGACGGGCGGGCATGACGGTGGCTCCTCGGCGGACGGTCGGACTGCGTGGTGCGTCCGGCCTGACGCCACGGACGCCCGGTGGCGTCGGCGCGGTGTGCTTCATTGTCCGGCGGAACGGTCGACGGCCGGGTCATCCGATCGGATGACCCG
>NZ_JBHTWX010000016.1:0-12512 GCF_042792155.1 Kitasatospora sp. NPDC056651
GCCCCGCTCAGTACCGAGCGGGGCCCTTCGGCGTCTCCGGGCGCCCGCCCGGGCGCTGTTCGGGTAGCGCTCGGGCACCGGTCCGGGACCGCCCGAGTGCTGTCCATGCGCTAAGACTGCGGTCTCAATCCGTGAGACACCAGTTCAATCTCCAGCGAAAACCGCCACCCTGGACGGAGCGGCCCGGGTGCACACGGCGGCGCACACGTTTTGACCTCGACGACATGAGAAGGCCGGCAACGCGGCCGGCTGGAGGGAATCCGATGGGACGGACACTCGCAGAGAAGGTCTGGGACGACCACGTCGTGCGGCGCGCGGAGGGCGAACCCGACCTCCTCTTCATCGACCTGCACCTGCTCCACGAGGTCACCAGCCCGCAGGCCTTCGACGGACTGCGCCTGGCCGGCCGCCCGGTCCGCCGCACCGATCTGACGATCGCCACCGAGGACCACAACACCCCGACCCTGGACATCGACAAGCCGATCGCCGACCCGGTCTCCAGGGTGCAGCTGGAGACGCTGCGCAGGAACGCGGCCGAGTTCGGCGTCCGGATCCACTCGCTCGGCGACGTCGAGCAGGGCGTGGTGCACGTGGTCGGCCCGCAGCTCGGCCTGACCCAGCCCGGCATGACCGTGGTCTGCGGCGACTCCCACACCTCCACCCACGGCGCCTTCGGGGCGCTGGCGTTCGGCATCGGCACCAGCCAGGTCGAGCACGTGCTGGCCACCCAGACCCTGCCGCTGGCGCCGTTCAGGACCATGGCGATCACCGTCGAGGGCGAGCTGCCCGAGGGCGTCACCGCCAAGGACCTGATCCTGGCCGTCATCGCGAAGATCGGCACCGGCGGCGGCCAGGGCTACGTCCTGGAGTACCGCGGTTCGGCGATCCGGAGCCTGTCGATGGAGGCCCGGATGACCGTCTGCAACATGTCGATCGAGGCCGGTGCCCGGGCCGGCATGATCGCCCCGGACGAGACCACCTTCGCCTACCTGAAGGACCGCCCGCACGCCCCGCGGGGCGAGGACTGGGACGCCGCCGTCGCGTACTGGAACACCCTGGGCACCGACGAGGACGCGGTCTTCGACCACGAGGTCCTCATCGACGCGAGCGAGCTGACCCCGTTCGTCACCTGGGGCACCAACCCGGGCCAGGGCGCCCCGCTGGGCTCGAACGTGCCGGACCCGGCCTCCTTCGCCGACCCGCAGGAGCGCACGGCCGCCGAGAACGCCCTGACGTACATGGGCCTGGAGGCCGGCACCCCGCTGCGCGAGGTGAAGGTCGACGCCGTCTTCGTCGGCTCCTGCACCAACGGCCGGATCGAGGACCTGCGGGCCGCCGCGGCCGTGGTGGAGGGCCGCCGGATCGCCGACGGCGTCCGGATGCTGGTGGTCCCCGGGTCCGTCCGGGTCGCCCTCCAGGCCGTCGAGGAGGGCCTGGACAAGGTGTTCACCGCGGCCGGTGCCGAATGGCGCCACGCGGGCTGCTCGATGTGCCTGGGCATGAACCCCGACCAGCTCGCCCCGGGGGAGCGCTGCGCCTCCACCTCGAACCGCAACTTCGAGGGCCGGCAGGGCAAGGGGGGCCGCACCCACCTGGTCTCCCCGCAGGTCGCCGCCGCGACCGCCGTGCTGGGCCGCCTCGCGGCCCCCTCCGACCTGACCGCCGACGTCGCTGCCGTGGAGGCCTGAGCCATGGAGAAGTTCACCACCCACACCGGCCGGGCCGTCCCGCTGCGCCGCAGCAACGTGGACACCGACCAGATCATCCCGGCGCACTGGCTGAAGAAGGTCACCCGATCCGGTTTCGAGGGCGGGCTTTTCGAGGCCTGGCGCAAGGACGAGTCCTTCGTCCTCAACCGGCCCGAGCGGCAGGGCGCCACGGTCCTGGTGGCCGGCCCCGAGTTCGGCACCGGCTCCTCCCGCGAGCACGCGGTCTGGGCGCTGCAGAACTACGGCTTCCACGCGGTCATCTCGTCCCGCTTCGCCGACATCTTCCGGGGCAACTCGCTGAAGAACGGCCTGTTGACGGTCGTCCTGCCGCAGGAGACCGTGGAACGGCTCTGGGCGATCACCGAGAGTGACCCCTCGGCCGAGATCACCGTCGATCTGGAGGCGCGCGAAGTGCGGGCCGAAGGCGTCACCGCGGCCTTCGAACTGGACGACAACGTCCGGTGGCGGCTGCTCAACGGCCTGGACGACATCAGCATCACGCTGCAGAACGAGGCCGACATCTCGGCCTTCGAGGCGACCCGCCCGGCCTTCAAGCCCCGTACTCTGCCCGTGGTCTGAGTTCCCCTCAGAACAAGCATTCTGGCGATCCGCCGGATGGCCCGCGTCCCCCTCGGGGGGGCCGGGCCATCCGTCGTTCCGGAGCACGAGTTAGCGCCGCGGCCCGCCCCGGATTGCCCATTTGGCTTTGCGGAAGAGGGGCCCGCGCAAGTACAACTGCGGGTAGATGGCACAATCAGTACATGCACCGGCACCATGAACCTCCGTACGCGGGCGGCGAACCCGCGGCTGAGGACTCCATGGGCCGGCCATCCGAACGCCGAATTGACGATCGGCCGGACGTCACCTCCGCACCTGCTGAGGCGCCGGACGACCAGGAAGTCGCAGCGCTCTACGCGCTTGTGGCCGAGCGGTTGAAGCAAGCTCACGCCCGCGTGCATGCGCTGAACGTGTCTGCCGATGCAAAGACCGCTCTCACCCGTCAACTCCTCATCGTCACCGAGACCGCCAAGCGCGATCTTCCGGAGGCGGCAAGGCGGTTGAGTCGCTTTGTACATGACCTCGACGAGGGGCCCCCGCCGCTCGACTGAGGTCGCCGACGCGCAAATCCATTGCGACACTAGGGTGATTCGCGCGTTTGGTAATTGAAAGTCCGCAGATACATACCTAACGTGCGAAAAGAACGGATGGAATCATCCGGCGCTCGTTTCCGAAGGGGAAGACGTGAACAAGGCTCAGCTTGTCGAAGCGGTGGCCGAGCAGCTGGGCGGTCGCAAGGCTGCCGCAGAGGCCGTCGACGCAGTGCTCGACACCATGGTCCGTGCCGTTGTGGCCGGCGACCGGGTTTCGGTCACCGGGTTCGGCACCTTCGAGAAGGTGGAGCGCTCCGCGCGCTTCGCCCGCAACCCCCAGACCGGCGAGCGGGTCAAGGTCAAGAAGACCTCGGTCCCCCGCTTCCGTCCGGGTCAGGGCTTCAAGGACCTGGTCAGCGGCAGCAAGAAGCTGCCGAAGGAAGGCCCCTCGGTGAAGAAGGCCCCCAAGGGCTCCCTCACCCCGGGCAAGAGCGGTGTCGCCGCCACCCCGGCCGCCAAGCGTGCCGCCACCAAGCGGGCCGCCGCCGCCGCTGCCGCCGCCCCGGCCACCAAGAAGACCGCCGCCAAGAAGACGGCGACCACGGCCGCCGCCAAGAAGGCCGCGACCACGGCCGCGAAGACCACCGCCGCCAAGAAGACCACGGCGACGGCCAAGAAGACCGCGGCGAAGACCACGGCCGCGAAGACCACCGCCGCCAAGAAGACCACGGCGACCGTGGCCAAGGCCGCCGCGACCAAGGCTGCCGCGACCAAGAAGACGGCCGCGGCGAAGAAGGCGACCACCACGGCTGCCGCCAAGAAGACCACGGCCACCGCCAAGAAGGCGACCGCCACGGCCAAGAAGACGGCGCCGGCGAAGAAGACCGCCACCCGCAAGACCACCGCGCGCAAGACCTCTGCCAAGTAAGTCCCGCGCGACCGTCCTCGGACGGCCTTCGGCATAGAGCCGCGGCACCCCTTCCGTGAATTCACGGAAACCGGTCGCCGCGGCTCTTTCGATTTCCGGGCGCTTAGTCAGGAATCCGCGACGTGCGGGGGCGCGGGCGGGGTTCGGGGTGCGGCGGGGCGCCCGGGGTCTGCCGGGAAGGGGGCCGTCAGTCCACGACCGGGCGGGCGGCTCAGGGTGGCGGGGCGGCTCGGTGCGGTCCGGTCCGGTCCGGTGCGGCCCGGGGCCGGGCCGGGCGGGATCCGCGGCGGGGACCCGGGGGGCCGTCAGCCCTCGGCGGGGTCGGGGAAGGTCTGGAGCGTCACGAAGACCACCCGGCGGGCCTCGCCGGCGCCCTCGGTGCGGATCCGCACCCGCTGACCGGGACGCAGCAGCCGCAGGCCGCCCGCGTCGAAGGCGGCCGCGTCGAACGGCACCGGGGTCCCGTCGTCGAGCAGCACGGAGCCGGCCCGGGTGGCGGGGTCGAAGGTGAACGCGGTGGCCTGCATGCGAGCAGCATAGCGAGCGGGGCCGCCCGCCCCCGGGGCCAGGTGGGAAGGGGTCCCGGGAGGGGCCCGGAACGGAGCCGGAACGGTGCCGGGGCGGTGCCGGGCGGTGCCGGGGCGGCTCAGCGCGGGCTCAGGGAAGCGAACAGCGCACGGGTGTGCGGGCCGAGGCCGAGCGCCGCGGCCTCGTCGAGGTCCGCACCGGTGTCGACGTCCCGGCGCACCGACTCCACGCCCGCGAGGCGCAGTTCGAGCGCCCCGCCCGCGGTGTGCCGGGCCCGCGAGCCGTCCCCGAAGGCGGGGGAGAGCGGCCGGCCCGGGGTGCAGGCGAGCAGCGTGGTGCCGAGGCCGGGGGAGTCCGGGAGGAAGGCCCGGCCGTCCGGCGGGACCGCGCCCAGCACCAGGGCCAGTTCGGCCGGGCGCAGCGCCGGGAGGTCGGCCGAGAGCGCCGCGAGCGGGGCCCGCGGGGCCAGCGCCAGGGCGGCCGAGGCGCCGTGCGCCAGCGCCCGGTTGAGGCCGCCGCCGGGCTCGTCGGGGACCACCAGCGCGCCGAGCGCGGCCAGTCGGGCGCCGGCCCCGGCGTCGCGGGTGACCACCAGGACCCGGTCGACGCCCGGGGTGGCGAGGGCGGCGGTGACGGTGTCCAGCGCGAAGGACAGCGCCAGGCCGGCCCGGTGGTCCCCGGCGTACGGGGCCAGTCTGCTCTTGGCCAGGGCGAGCGGCTTGAGCGGAATCACCAGCGACCAGCCGGCGGTGGGTGCGGCGGGCGCGACGGGCCCGCTGGGGCGTACGGTGTCCTGGGTCACCGGCGTCATTGTGGCGCCGGTCCCGGAGCCCTCGCCAGGCCGTACGAGCTGTGCGGACGTGCGTTTGATCACGCCCGCCGGGCGGGTTGGCGCGGCCGCTCGACAGTCGGTGAGCGGGCGGGCGACACTGTTCCGCGCCCGTGGCCCGGGCACCGGCGGAAACGGTGCGCGACACCGGGACGCCAGGACCGCGGCGCTGCGTGCCGCATCGGATGAGAAGGAGCTGGGGTGGCCCGCCGCTCGTACGCCAAGTTCGGCAACGCCGACTACGGCATCTGGTACCGCTTCGCGGCCGTGCTGGTGAAGCCGGTGACGACCGCTCTGGTGAAGCCCGACTGGCGGGGCTGGGAGCACCTTCCGAAGAACGAGGGCTTCATCGCCGCGGTGAACCACAATTCGATCATCGATCCGGTGATCTACGCGCACTGGCAGTACAACAGCGGACGTCCGCCGCGCATTCTCGCCAAGTCCTCGCTGTTCTCGATCCCCTTCATCGGATTCATGCTGCGCAAGACCGGCCAGATTCCGGTGTTCCGCGAGTCCACCGACGCCGCGCAGGCGTTCCGGGCCGCGATCGACGCGGTCAACGGCGGCCAGTGCGTGCAGTTCTACCCGGAGGGAACGCTCACCCGGGACCCGGACCTGTGGCCGATGACCGGCAAGAGCGGGGTCGCCCGGGTCGCGCTGATGACCGGCGCGCCGGTCATCCCGGTCGCGCACTGGGGCGCCCACGAGATCATCCCGCCGTACGGCCGGACCGGTTTCGGGAAGGGCAGGTTCAACCTGTTCCCGCGCCACAGGGTCACCGTCGCGGCCGGGCCGCCGGTGGACCTGAGCAAGTACCGGGGCCAGGAGCTCACCGCCCAGGTGCTGGCCGACGCGACCGACGACATCATGAACGCGATCACCGCGGTGCTGGCCGAGGTGCGGGGCGAGCAGCCGCCGGCCGAGCGCTACGACATGCGCAAGGCGGCCCGGGAGCGGGCCGCGGCCGCGCTGGCCGAGCGCCGGCGGGCCAAGGGTGAGCGGGGCAAGGGCACCGAGGAGGCCGGACAGTGACGCGCTGCGCCGTGATGGGGACCGGCTCCTGGGGCACCGCGTTCGCGCTGGTGCTCGCCGACGCCGGCTGTGAGGTCGTGCTGTGGGCCCGCCGCCAGGAGCTGGTGGACGCCGTCAACTCCACCCACGAGAACCCGGACTACCTGCCGGGCGTCCGGCTGCCCGACAGCGTGCGGGCCACCACCGACGCCGCCGAGGCGCTGGCCGGCGCGGACTTCGCGGTCCTGGTGGTGCCCTCGCAGACGCTGCGCGACAACCTGGCGGCCTGGACGCCGCTGATCGAGCCGCAGACCGTGCTGGTGAGCCTGATGAAGGGCATCGAACTCGGCACCGCCAAGCGGATGAGCGAGGTGATCGACGAGGTCACCAAGGTCGGCCCGGAGCGGGTCGCGGTGGTCAGCGGGCCCAACCTGGCCAAGGAGATCGCCAACCGGCAGCCCGCGGCCAGCGTGGTGGCGTGCACCGACGAGGCGGTCGCCAAGCGGCTCCAGTCGGCCTGCCACACGCCGTACTTCCGGCCGTACACCAACACCGACGTGGTGGGCTGCGAACTCGGCGGCGCGGTCAAGAACGTGATCGGCCTGGCGGTCGGCATGGCGGCCGGCATGGGGCTCGGCGACAACACCAAGGCGACGCTGATCACCCGGGGGCTGGCCGAGACCACCCGGCTCGGCGAGGTGCTGGGCGCGGACCCGCACACCTTCGCCGGACTCGCCGGGATGGGCGACCTGGTGGCCACCTGCTCCTCGCCGCTGTCGCGCAACAACACCTTCGGCATGAACCTGGGCCGGGGCATGTCGCTCGCGGAGACCATCGCGGCGACCCGGCAGACCGCGGAGGGCGTCAAGTCCTGTGAGTCGGTGCTGGACCTGGCCCGGCGCAACGGCGTCGACATGCCGATCGTCGAGGCCGTGGTGGACGTGGTGCACAACGGGCGGCCGACCCAGGAGGCGATGCAGGCGCTGATGTCGCGTTCGGCGAAGCCGGAGCGGCGCTGACGGCGCGTGGTCCGCGCGGCGGCGCCGGGCTCCCCGGACGCCGCCGTCCCGCCGTGCCGCTTTCTGCCCGGCAGGGCCTCGCACGGTAGTCTCAAACCCGATATGAGCATCGAACAGTCCTCCCCGAACCGGCCCGACCGGAAGCCGCGCGTCGCGCTGGTCTTCGGCGGGCGCAGCTCCGAGCACGCGATCTCGGTCACGACCGCGGGCAGCGTGCTCAGGTCGATCGACCGCGACAAGTACGACGTGCTGCCGATCGGCATCACGCACGAGGGCCGCTGGGCGCTGACTGCTGACGAGCCGTCCCGGATGGCCATCACCGACGGCAAGCTGCCCGACGTGGCGCACGTCGCGGAGGGCGTCGACGGCCAGGTCGCGCTGCCGGCCTCCCCGGGCAGCCGCGAGGTGTTCCTGAGCGAGTCGGGCAGCGCCCCCAAGGCCCTCGGCGAGGTCGACGTGGTGTTCCCGCTGCTGCACGGCCCGTGGGGCGAGGACGGCACGCTCCAGGGCCTGCTGGAGCTCTCCGGCGTCCCGTACGTCGGCAACGGCGTGCTGGCCAGCGCGGCCGGCATGGACAAGGAGTTCGCCAAGCGGATCCTGGCCTCGCACGGTCTGGAGGTCGGCCGCTACACCATCGTGCGGCCGCGCGAGTGGGCGTCCGAGGAGGGCCGCGCGGCGGTGCGCGAGCGGGCCGCCGCGCTGGGCCTGCCGCTGTTCGTGAAGCCCTGCCGGGCCGGCTCCAGCATCGGCATCACCAAGGTGAAGGACCTGGCGGACCTCGACGCCGCGATCGAGGAGGCCCGCCGGCACGACCCCAAGCTGATCATCGAGGCGGGCGTGACCGGCCGCGAGATCGAGTGCGGCGTGCTGGAGTTCGAGGACGGCCCGCGGGCCAGCGTGGCCGGCGAGGTGCTGGTCGGCGAGGGCTACGACTTCTACGACTTCGAGGCCAAGTACATCGACTCCTCGGACGTGCAGATCCCGGCGAAGCTCAGTGACGGGGAGCTCGCCGAGATCCGGCGCCAGGCGGTCGAGGCCTTCGAGGCGCTCGGCTGCGAGGGCCTGGCCCGGGTGGACTTCTTCCTGCTGGAGGACGGCACCTGGATGATCAACGAGATCAACACGATGCCCGGCTTCACCCCGATCTCGGCCTTCCCGAAGATGTGGGAGGCCAGCGGGGTCTCCTACCCGGAGCTGATCGACCGGCTGCTGGGGACGGCGCTGCGGCGTTCCACCGGGCTGCGGTAGCGGCCGCGTGCGCGCGAGGGCGGGCCGGGGACTCCCGGCCCGCCCTCCGCACGTCCCGCTCAGCCGGGGATGTTGGCCTTGACCAGCGGGGTGAGCGCGGCGGCCGGGTCCAGCGGGCTGCTGTAGACGCCGCGCGGCGAGACCACCTCGACGTAGGCGGCGCGCATGGTGGCGACGAAGCGGTAGCTGCCGTCGCTCAGCTCCTGCGACCACCAGGTGAGGTCGTCGACCGTCGGGGAGATGTCCTTGGCGTGCTCGCCGTCCAGCTCCTCCGGCCGGTCGATGCCGCACCGCAGCACCGTCCGGGGCGATCCGCCCCAGGCGGCCACGTACGGCGAGGCGGGCGACGGGTCCTTGCGGGCGTGCCCGAGCAGTTCGGCGGGCAGCGCGGCGGCGAGCGACCGGCAGTAGTCGGCCGCCTTGCCGCTCGGGTGCGGGACCTCGACCTCCGGGTCCGCCGGGCCCCAGCTGCCGACCAGCACCACGACCGCGCAGGTGAGGGCGACGGGCAGGGCCAGCCAGCGAACCGGGGTCGGCAGGGCGGTCAGTGCCTTGGGGACACGCAGTTCTCTGGCCACTCGCCGATGGTAGCCGGGCCCGGGGCGGCGGACCTCAGAGGTGCACCACGGGGCAGGTGAGGGTGCGGGTGATGCCCTCGACCTTCTGGACCCGGGCCACCACCATGCGGCCCAGTTCGTCGACCGTCTCGGCCTCGGCCTTGACGATCACGTCGTAGGGGCCGGTGACGTCCTCGGCGGTGATCACGCCGGGGATCCCGGTGATGGTCTGGGCCACCGCGGTGGCCTTTCCGACGTCGGTCTGGATCAGGATGTAGGCCTGTACCACGGGGGGACCTCCGGCAGCCGGTGGGTGGGATCGCCGCCGTGGCCGGCCCGGTCGGGCGTCGGGGGTGGGGACGGGCTCAACGGCAGTCTGATCACCACGCTACCGCGCAGCGGGCCGGACGGGGGAGACCCCGAGCCCTCCGAAGGGCGTACGCTGCGCGCGGGGGAGCCAGATCGGGATGGAAACGCGAGAGGACGGCAGATGCAGGGGACCGTGGGCGAGCTCGGCGAGTTCGGCCTCATCAGGGAGCTGACCGCCCGGGTACCGCTCACCGATGCGGTCGACCTCGGCCCCGGGGACGACGCCGCGGTGGTGAAGGCCCCGGACGGCCGGGTGGTGGCCACCACGGACGTCCTGATCGAGAACCGGCACTTCCGCCGGGACTGGTCCACCGCCTACGACGTGGGCCGCAAGGCCGCCGCCCAGAACCTCGCCGACGTGGCCGCGATGGGGGCGGTGCCGACCGCCATCCTGCTCGGCCTGGTCGCCCCCGCCGACCTGCCGACCACCTGGGCCACCGAGCTGATGGACGGGCTGCGCGACGAGTGCCAGGTGGCCGGGGCGACGGTGGTCGGCGGTGACGTGGTGCGCGGCGACACCGTCACGCTGGCCATCACGGCGCTCGGGGACCTCCAGGGGCGCGCGGCGGTGACGCGCGCCGGAGCGCAGGTCGGCGACGTCATCGCGGTGACCGGCTGGCTCGGCTGGTCGGCCGCCGGACTGACCGTCCTCCAGCGCGGCTTCCGCTCCCCGCGCGCCTTCGTCGAGGCGCACCGTCGGCCCGAACCGCCGTACCACGCGGGCCCGGCGGCGGCCGAGCTGGGCGCGACCTCGATGATCGACGTGAGCGACGGGCTGGTCGCCGACCTCGGCCACGTGGCCCGGGCCAGCGAGGTGGACATCGACCTGAGGGCCGCCGACTTCGACGTCCCGGCGCAGATGGCCGACATCGGCCAGGCGGTCGGGGTGGACCCGCTGGTCTGGGTGCTCGCCGGCGGCGAGGACCACGCGATCGTGGCCACCTTCCCCCGCGGGGTCCAACTCCCGGCCCGCTGGCGGGTGGTGGGTGAGGTGACCGGCCGCCCGACGGGCAGCCGCAGCGGCCGGGTGACGGTGGACGGCGCACCCTGGGACCGGGTCGGCGGCTGGGACCACTTCGCCGAATAGCGGCCCGGGCCGTACGGGGCGCGGCACATGACGCTCCGGACGGCCGGGGACGGGCTTCGGGGGTGCGTTGTGCGTACGCTTGGCGGCATCCCCGCCCGCCCGTCGGTCCGGCGCGGGCGGTTCCGACCACGGCGAGCGGGAGCACACCAGACATGCGCATCGGTGTCCTGACCAGCGGCGGCGACTGCCCCGGCCTCAACGCGGTGATCCGCTCGGTGGTGCACCGGGGCACCGACGTCCACGGCGACGAGATCGTCGGCATCCTGGACGGCTTCCTCGGCCTGATCGAGGGCCGCACCCGGACGGTCTCGCACGACGACGTGACCGGCCTGCTCACCCTCGGCGGCACCGTCCTGGGCTCGGCCCGGGTGCGCCGCGACCGGATCGCCTGGGCGGTGGAGAACGCCAGGACGCTGGCCCGCGAGATCGGCATCGACGCGCTGATCGCGATCGGCGGCGAGGGCACGCTGACCGCCGCCAAGCTGTTCAGCGACGCCGGACTGCCCGTGGTCGGGGTGCCGAAGACCATCGACAACGACATCGACGCCACCGACGTGACCTTCGGCTTCGACACCGCGGTGCACGTCGCCACCGAGGCGATCGACCGGCTGAAGACCACCGCCGAGTCCCACCAGCGCGTCATGGTGGTCGAGTTGATGGGCCGGCACACCGGCTGGATCACCCTCACCGCGGGCATGGCGGGCGGGGCGCACGGCATCCTCATCCCGGAGAAGCCCTTCGAGATCGAGGCGGTGGCCCGGATAATCGAGGACCGCTTCGCGCGCGGCAAGAAGTTCGCCATCATCGCCGTCGCCGAGGGCGCGTCCCCGGTGCCCGGCACCATGCGCTTCGACCACGGCGAGGTCGACCAGTACGGCCACCGGACCTTCGGCGGGATCGGCAACCGGCTCGCCCACGAGCTGGAGAACCTGCTCGGCAAGGAGGCCCGCCCGGTCATCCTCGGCCACGTCCAGCGCGGCGGCACCCCGACCGCCTACGACCGGGTGCTCGCCACCCGGTTCGGCTGGCACGCGGTGGAGGCCGTCCACCGGGGGGCGTTCGGGCACTTCACCGCGCTGCGCCGGACCGGCATCGAGCTGCTGCCGATCGGCGACGCGGTGACCCGGCTGAAGACGGTGCCCGAGAACCGCTGGACGGAGTCCGAGGCGGTGCTGTGAACCGGCGCCGGTAGGTTGAGGGCATGTCCTCCACCGCACCTCCCCGCGTCCTCACCGTCGCCGGCTCCGACTCCGGCGGCGGCGCCGGCATCCAGGCCGACCTCAAGGCGATGCTCGCCCTCGGCGTCCACGGCATGAGCGTGATCACCGCCGTCACCGCGCAGAACTCGCTCGGCGTCCAGGGCTACTGGGAACTGCCCGCCGAAGCCGTCCGGGCGCAGTTCCGCAGCGTGGTGGACGACATCGGGGTGCAGGCCGTGAAGACCGGCATGCTCGCCTCCGTCGAACTGGTCGAGACCGTCTCCGAGCTGCTCGCCGGAGTGGACGCCCCGGTGGTGGTCGACCCGGTCGGCGTCTCCAAGCACGGGGACGCGCTGCTGGTCGCCGAGGCCGTCGCCACCGTCCGGGAGAAGCTGCTGCCGGTCGCCACCCTGGCCACCCCCAACCTCCACGAGGTGACCCAGCTCACCGGGCTGACCGTCGAGGACGAGTCGCAGATGCTGGACGCCGCCAAGGCACTGGTCGACCTCGGGCCGCGCTGGGCGCTGGTCAAGGGCGGCCACCTGCCGGGCGAGGCCGCCGACCTGCTGTACGGCGGGCCGGACGAGGTGCACTGGTTCCGGGCGCCGCGCTACGACAACCGGCACACCCACGGCACCGGCTGCACCCTGGCCAGCGCGATCGCGGCCGGCCTCGCCAAGGGCGAACCGCTGCCGTCGGCGGTGGCCTCGGCCAAGGAGTACATCACCGGCGCGATCGCCGGGGGCTTCGCCCTGGGCGCCGGGATCGGGCCGGTCGACCACGCCTGGCGCTGGCGCTGAGCGAGCCGGGGAAACAGTGGTGGGGGGGGGCCCCCGGGGGGGCGCCCCCCCCCCCCGGGGGGGGGGAAAGGCGGTGGCCGGACACCAAAAAACCAAGCCCGCCCCCACGACGGTGTTACCGGCGACCGGGGGTCCCG
>NZ_JBHTWX010000016.1:12522-17864 GCF_042792155.1 Kitasatospora sp. NPDC056651
GCCGGGGGGCGGGGGCTGGGGGGGGGCCCCCCCGGGGGGGCGGGGGGGGTGCGGGGGGGGGTTATCGGGGGGGGGGGGGCCCCCCGGGGCCCCCCCCCCACCACCGGTGAGTCCGGAAAACGGCGTAGCCAGTCACGAAAACAGCGAAGCCGGCCCATCCGAGGATGAACCGGCTCACTGGAGGACCGGCATGCCGGTCTGCGCGTCAGCGCGAGACCTTACCGGCCTTGATGCACGAGGTGCAGACGTTGAGCCGCTTCGGCGTCCGCCCAATCACAGCGCGCACCGTCTGGATGTTGGGGTTCCAACGACGGGGGGTACGGCGGTGAGAGTGGGAGATGCTGTTGCCGAAGCCCGGCCCCTTGCCGCAGACGTCGCAGTTGGCAGCCACAGGAGTCACTCCAAGACTTCAGATCAGATACTTTCGAAAACCCCACTCAGCCACCAGAACACTCGCGTGAACCAGACCGGACAAGGGGGTGAGCCTGGACGGTTCCAGGCAACCGGAAGAGCATACAACGCTTGCTTCCGTCCCACGAAACTACCACGACCGGCTGAGTGATCGCTCCGGTCGCCGGACCGGCCGACCCTCCCCGGCCCCCGATAACCTGCCGGTATCACCCCCCCGCCGCCGCATCCGAATGAGTTGCTGCCCCATGGGCCATATCGGCGTCCCACCCGGAGGAGACCTGGTGCTGCACACGCTCGACGCCCCGGCCGTGCGCACCTGGTGCCAGCTCGCCCTGCGCGCGCTCGGCCAGGCCCGCGAGGAGATCGACGCGCTCAACGTCTATCCCGTCCCGGACGGCGACACCGGCACCAACCTCTACCTGACCGTCGAGTCCGCCGCCGCCGAGGTGGAGAGCCGCTTCACCGACCCCGCCGTCGACCCGGCCCCCGGGCTGGCCGACACCGTCCGGGCGATGGCCCGCGGCGCGCTGGTCGGCGCCCGCGGCAACTCCGGGGTGATCCTCGCCCAGTGGCTGCGCGGCACCGCCGAGACGCTGGCCGAGGGCGGCGGCGCCGAACAGCTGCGGGCCGCCCTGCAGCGGGCCGCCGAATCCGCCTACCAGGCCGTCGCGGAGCCCGTCGAGGGCACCCTGCTGACCGTCGCCCGGGTCGCCGCCCGGGAGGCCGTCCGGGCCGGGGACGGGCTCGCCCAGGTCGCCGACACCGCCTACCGGGCCGCCCGGGACGCGCTGCGGCACACCCCCGAGCAGCTCGCCGTGCTGGCCGAGAACGGCGTGGTGGACGCCGGCGGGCGCGGCCTGGTGGCCGTCCTCGGCGCGCTCGCCGACGCCGTCGCCGGACAGCAGCCGATGGGGCCGGTCGCGCTGCGCGGGGACGTCCGGGCGGTCGAGCACTGCGAGACGCACCTGAGGCCGCCAGGCCCCGGCCACCCCGCCTTCGAGGTCATCTACCTGCTGGACGCCCCCGACGCGGCGCTGCCCGCGCTGCGCGAGCGGCTCGGCACGCTCGGCGACTCGCTGGTGATCGGCGGCGGCGACGGCCTGTGGAACGTGCACGTCCACGTGGACGACGCGGGCGCCGCCGTGGAGGCCGGGGTCCAGGCCGGACGCCCGCACCAGATCCGGATCACCCACTTCGCCGAGGCCGCCGCCCGGGCCGGCACCGCCGCCGACCACGGCGAGCGCGAGGAACGGGCCCGCGCGGTGCTCTCGGTGGTCTCCGGCGACGGCCTGGCCGAGCTCTGCGAACAGGCCGGCGCCGTCGTCCTGCACGCCGACCCGGACCGCCCGCCGGCCAGTGCCGAACTCGCCGCCGCCGTGCGCCGCTCGACCGCCCGCGAGGTCGTCCTGCTGCTCAACGACCCCGAACTGCGCGCCGCCGCCGGGGCCGCCGCCGACCAGCTGCGCGAGGAGGGGATACGGATCGCCGTGCTGCCCACCCGCTCGCCGGTGCAGGGGCTGGCGGCGCTCGCGGTGCACGAGGGCGGCCGCCGCTTCGACGAGGACGTGGTCGCCATGACCTCCGCCGCCGGGGCCACCCGGTACGCCGAACTCGCCGTCGCCGAAGGGGAGTCCTGGACGATGGCCGGGGTCTGCCAGGCCGGGGACGTGCTCGGGCTGATCGACGGCGACGTCGCGGTGATCGGCACCGGGCTGGCCGAGGTCGGCGAGAGCGTGCTGGACCGGATGCTCGGCGCGGGCGGCGAACTCGTCACCCTGGTCCTCGGCGGCGGCACCGACACGGCGCTCGCCGAACGGCTGGTCGCCCACGTCCGGCACCGTCGGCCCGAGGTGGACGCGGTGGTCTTCCACGGCGGGCAGGAACCGGCGCCGCTGCTCATCGGGGTGGAGTAGGCCGTGGAGCTGGACCCGGTTCGTCGGTGCGGTGGTGTAGACAGGGGGCCTGATGGGCGCTCTCGATGAACCACTGACCAAGCTCGTCGGCGACCGCACCGCGAAGGTGCTCGCCGACAGCCTCAAGCTGCGCACGGTCGGGGACCTGCTGCACCACTACCCGCGCCGCTACGTCGAACGCGGCCAGCTCACCAGCCTGGACGAGCTGGAGGTCGACGAGCACGTCACCGTGCTGGCCCGGATCGAGAAGGTCACCCTGATCCCGTTCCGCGGCCGCAAGGGCGACCGGCTGGAGGTCGTCGTCACCGACGGCCGCAGCCGGCTCTCGCTGGTCTTCTTCAACCAGGGCTGGCGGCAGAAGGAGCTCAGGGCCGGCGCCCAGGGCCTGTTCGCCGGCAAGGTCGGGGTCTTCAACCGCTCCCGCCAGCTGGTCTCGCCGGACTACCAGCTGCTCGACGAGGAAGCGGGATCGGACGCGGCGAAGCAGTTCGCCGGCCGGCTCATCCCGGTGTACGGCGCCAGCGCGCAGATGCCCAGCTGGAAGCTGTCGATCTGCGTCGAGACCGCGCTCACCAAGCACCTCGGCGACGTCGGCGAACCGCTGCCCGCCGAACTGCGCGAGCGGCACGACCTGATCCCGCTGCCCGAGGCGCTGGAGCTGATCCACCGCCCGCGCGGCCAGGCCGACCGCGAGCGCGCCCAGAGCCGGCTGCGCTGGGACGAGGCCTTCGTGCTCCAGGTCGCCCTGGCCCAGCGCCGGGCCGCCGACTCCGCGCTGCCCGCCAAACCGCGCGGGGCCCGCGAGGGCGGCCTGCTGGACGCCTTCGACGCCCGGCTGCCGTTCACCCTCACCGAGGGCCAGCGGAAGGTCTCCGCCGAGATCGCCGCCGACCTCGCCACCGAACACCCCATGCACCGCCTGCTCCAGGGCGAGGTCGGTTCGGGCAAGACCCTGGTCGCGCTGCGCGCCATGCTCGCCGTGGTCGACGCGGGCGGCCAGGCCGTGCTGCTGGCCCCCACCGAGGTGCTCGCCCAGCAGCACCACCGCTCGATCGTCGAGATGATGGGGGACCTCGCCGAGGGCGGCATGCTCGGAGGCTCCGAGCACGCCACCCGGGTGGTGCTGCTGACCGGCTCGATGGGCGTCGCCACCCGCCGCCAGGCGCTGCTCGACATGGCCTGCGGGGACGCCGGGATCGCCATCGGCACCCACGCGCTGATCGAGGACAAGGTCCAGTTCCAGGACCTCGGCCTGGTCGTGGTCGACGAGCAGCACCGCTTCGGCGTCGAGCAGCGGGACGCGCTGCGCGCCAAGGGAGAGCAGCCGCCCCACCTGCTGGTGATGACCGCCACCCCGATCCCGCGCACCGTCGCGATGACGGTCTTCGGGGACCTGGAGACCTCCGTCCTGGACCAGCTGCCGGCCGGCCGCTCGCCGATCTCCACCCACGTCGTCCCGGCGCTGGAGAAGCCCAACTTCCTCACCCGCGCCTGGGAGCGGGTCCGCGAGGAGGTCGCCAAGGGTCACCAGGCGTACGTGGTCTGCCCGCGGATCGGGGACGAGGAGCCGGCCGCCGACCCGAAGGCCGCCAGGAAGAAGCGCAAGGCGGCCGAGGAGGACTTCGAGGACCTCACCACCCCGGACGCCGGAGCCGAGAGCGACGAACGGCGGCCCCCGCTCTCGGTGGTGGAGACGGCCGAGAAGCTGGTCAAGGGCCCGCTCGGCGGCCTGCGGGTGGAGATCCTGCACGGCCGGCTCGCGCCGGACGCCAAGGACGACGTGATGCGCCGGTTCGCGGCCGGCGAGGTGGACGTGCTGGTCGCCACCACCGTGATCGAGGTCGGCGTCAACGTCCCCAACTCCACCGCGATGGTCATCATGGACGCCGACCGCTTCGGCGTCTCCCAGCTCCACCAGCTGCGCGGCCGGGTCGGCCGCGGCAGCGCGCCGGGCCTGTGCCTGCTGGTCAGCGACATGCCCGGGGCCAGCGCCGCCCGGGCCCGGCTGGACGCGGTGGCCGGCACCCTGGACGGCTTCGAGCTGTCCCGGATCGACCTCGAACAGCGCCGCGAGGGCGACGTGCTGGGCCAGGCGCAGTCCGGGGTGAAGTCCTCGCTCAAGGTGCTCTCGGTGCTGGAGGACGAGGAGGTCATCCTGACCGCCCGCACCGAGGCCACCCGGCTGGTCGCCGAGGACCCGGACCTGGCCGCCCACCCGGAGCTGCGCACCGCGCTGGAGAGCCTGCTCGACGAGGACCGCGCGGCCTACATGGAGAAGGGCTGAGCGGGCCTCGGGCCCGCCGGATTGTCAGACCCCCGCGAGAGAATGAAGGTGTTCAGGGCGCACCCCCAAGGTGCGTACCTGGCGCGACACTTGGGGGTCATGCCGTGGCATTCCGTCATCTCAACGAGCTCCCGCTGGGCGACAAGGTCTTCCGGATCGAACTCGCCAGCGACGACGACCGAGAGGTCACCCTCACCCTGACCGGCTGGCGCGAGGGGGCGGCCGCCGCGCCGCTCGCCTCGGGCAGGCTCCGCCTGCCGGTCGAGGACGTCGCCTCGCTGCGGATCGCGCTCAACCGCGCGCTGCGGGCACTGGCGATCGTCGCCGACGTCTCCGAGCCCATCCCCGACCGCGACGTGCTGCGCGAGCTGTACCCCGGCCACGGCGCCCCCTGGGTGCCGCAGCACGAGGAGGAACTGGTCCGGCGCTTCCACGACGGTGAGACCGTCGCCCGGATCGCCGCCCGCTTCGGCCGCACGCCCGACTCCGTCCGGACCAAGCTGCGCGAGCTCGGGCACGACCCGCGCCGCCCCGAGTTCTGCCCGCCCGACGGCTGCCTGTCCTGGTCCCGCTACGCCTCGCCGGCCCTGCTCGGCGCGGCCGTGCCGGCCCCCTCGGCGGGCGCCGAGGCGAGCTGAGCCGCACCCCCTCGCGGGGCCCCCCCGGGTTGCCGGGCGGGGGCCCGCCGGATAGGGGGGTGGGGGCCCGGCGCAAGGGCCAGCCCCCCCCAAATC
>NZ_JBHTWX010000016.1:17874-96216 GCF_042792155.1 Kitasatospora sp. NPDC056651
CAGCTGGCCGGCGCCGTCCGCAGCATCAGCCAGTCGCACACCGGCGCCCCGGACCTCGCCGTCCCCCCCCCCCCCCCCCCCCCCCCCCCCCGCCCCGCGCCCGCCCCCGCCCCCCCCCCCCGGGCGGGCCCCGGGGGTGGCCCCGGGGGGGCCCCGCGCCGTATAGCGTGGTCGGGCAGCGACGAAAGGACCTCCCACCACCATGACCCGCGTGATCGCCGGGGCGGCCGGCGGCCGCCGACTGGCCGTACCGCCCGGCCGGGGCACCCGCCCGACCTCCGACAAGGCCCGTGAGGCGATGTTCTCCACCCTGGAGGCGCTGCGCGGCACCGTGCACGGGGCCCGGATGCTGGACCTGTTCGGCGGCTCGGGCGCGGTCGGCCTGGAGGCGCTGTCGCGCGGCGCCGAGCACGTCCTGCTGGTGGAGGCGGACGGCCAGGCGGCCCGGGTGATCCGGGAGAACGTCCGGACGCTGGGCCTGCCGGGCGCCGAGGTGCGGGCCGCCAAGGCCGAGAAGGTGATCGCCGGCCCGGCCCCGGAGACGCCGTACGACCTGGTGTTCCTCGACCCGCCGTACGCGGTGACGGACGAGGAGCTGCGCGAGATGTTGACCACACTGTCGGCCGGGGGCTGGCTCGTGGAGGACGCACTCGTCACCGTGGAGCGCAGCACCCGGGGCGGCGAGTTCGGCTGGCCCGAGGGGTTCGAGGGGCTGCGCTCCCGCCGTTACGGCGAGGGCACGCTCTGGTACGGTCGCGCCGCCGCGGCCGGAGATCAGGAGTAGCGGGCCGCGGCCCGCAGTAGCCGTCACCCCACGAGGGAGCACACACGCCATGCGCCGAGCCGTCTGTCCCGGTTCGTTCGACCCGATCCACAACGGCCACCTCGACATCATCGAGCGCGCCTCGAAGCTGTACGACGTGGTGCACGTCGCGGTCCTGGTCAACCGGAACAAGCAGGGCATGTTCACCATCGACGAGCGGATCGGCCTGATCGAGGAGGTCACCGCGGACTTCGGCAACGTGGTGGTCGAGTCGCACCAGGGCCTGCTGGTGGACTTCTGCCGCGAGCGCGGCATCCCGGCGATCGTCAAGGGCCTGCGCGCGGTCAGCGACTTCGACTACGAGCTGCAGATGGCGCACATGAACAACGGCCTGACCGCGGTGGAGACGCTGTTCCTGCCGACCTCGCCGACGTACAGCTTCCTCTCCTCGACGCTGGTCAAGGAGGTCGCCTCGTACGGCGGCGACGTCTCGCACCTGCTGCCGGAGGCGGTGCACAGCCGGCTGGTCGAGCGGATCGCGGAGCGCAAGGCCGCGCAGTAGTCCGCCGGTTGTCCGATTCTGCCGGTTCGTCACGTCATGTCCGTTTCCCGGGGCGCCCGTTCGGCTCGGGGGTTGGGAACCCGCAGGGCAGTGGCCGTACAGTCAGTACTCCCTGCCCTGCGGTGAGGTCCACCGCGTCGGGCCTGCCTCCGCCGGAGCGTCGGCGGCACACGGAAAGACGAAGCCCCGTGGACGTGCAGAACAAGGTCGACGAGATCGTGGCGGCGGTCGAGAACGCCCGCTCGATGCCGATGTCGGCCTCCTGCGTGGTGAACCGGGCCGAGCTGATCGGCCTGCTCAACGGCCTCAAGGCGGCCCTGCCCGCCGAACTGGCCCAGGCCCAGTCGGTGATGGCCGACCACGAGCAGGTGGTGGCGGGCGCCCAGGTCGAGGCCGACCGGATCATCCAGGGCGCGCACGCCGAGCGCGGCTCGCTGATCTCGGACACCGAGGTGGTCCGCCGGGCCCAGGCCGAGGCCGACCGGATCCTCGCCGAGGCGCGCGCCGAGGTCGACGCCAAGCGCGTCGAGGCCGACGACTACGTGGACAGCAAGCTCGCCAACTTCGAGGTCGTGCTGACCAAGACGCTGGGCGCGGTCGGCCGCGGCCGCACCAAGCTGCGCGGCGACTCCGGCGTCTTCGAGACCGAGTCCGGCGGCGAGAGCGACGGCGAGGAGTTCCGCCCGCAGCGGATCAGCCCGAGCCCCGAGGTGGACGAGTACGTCGACGTGAAGCTCGCCACCCTGGAGAACGTGCTCAGCGCCACCCTCGACGCGGTCGGCAAGGGCCGCGACAAGCTGCTCGGCAAGCGGCCGATCGACGACCTGGGCGCCTACCTGGCCGCCGCCGACCAGGCCCAGCAGGCCAAGGAGCGGGCCGAGGCGGTGGCGGCGGGCTTCGCCGAGGACGCCGAGGGCGGCGACATCGCCTGGTACCGCGAGGAGGTCCCGCAGCAGCAGACCTGGCCGGAGCAGGCCCCGGCCGCGGCCGGCTGGCCGGCTCCCGGTGCCGACCAGTATGCGGCGGCCCAGCAGCAGGGCGGGCAGTACGCCGAGGTGTACGGCGGCGGCTTCGACCCGGCCGGCCAGGGCGACCCGTACAACACCCAGTGGGGCCAGCAGCAGGGCGGCTACCCGCAGCAGCCGGGCTACCCGCCCCAGCAGGGCGAGGGCTACGGGTACCAGCAGCAGCCGGGCTACCCGGCGCAGTCGTACGACGCCTACGCCTACCCGCAGCCGCCCGCCGCGCCGCCGACCGTGCCGCACCAGCAGCAGGGCCAACAACAGGGCCAACAACAGGGCCAGCAGCAGGGCCAGCAGCAGGGCCAGCAGCAGGGCCAGCAGCAGGGCCAGCAGCAGGGCCAGGGCCAGGGCCTGGACGAGACCAGCTTCTTCGACACCAGCATGATCGACATGACCAGGCTGCGGGAGCTCGGCGGCCGCTGAACCGGCCCGGCGCGACGGTGCGGGGAGTCTCCTGACGGGACCGAAGTTGGGCCTGGCGGGAGACTCCGGTAGTCTGACCACTCCGGCCTCCCCATGTCCGGCCGTCGGCTTGCCCTCTCGCAACGCCGACTTGTATGGGGACTCCTCGTTGATTCCTATGGAAGTCAGGACACTGTGAACCGCCTCGACCACCGCGACCCCCTCGTGTTTGACACGCACGAGCTCGGCCGTCGCCCGGGCTCGATGCGCAAGGTGAGCCGGACCCTGGAGGCCCCCGAGGGCCTCGGGATCGTCGACGTGGTCGGGGTTCCGGAGGGAAGCCCGATCGAGCTGGAGCTCCGCCTGGAGTCCGTGGTCGAGGGCGTGCTGGTCACCGGCACCGCCGAGGCCCGGGTCGAGGGCGAGTGCGTCCGGTGCCTGGAGCCCGTCGAGTTCGACATCGACGTCGACTTCCAGGAGCTGTACTACTACCCGGAGTCCGACGAGCGCCATCGCGCCGCGACGGCCGGGACCGAGGACCTCGACGAGGACTCGGAAGAAGAGACTTACCGTCTGGAGGGCGACTTCTTCGACCTCCAGCCGGTGCTGCGTGACGCGGTGGTGCTCGCACTGCCGCTGCAGCCGGTGTGCCAGGAAGACTGCCTGGGCCTGTGCTCCGAGTGCGGAGCGCGCCTGAGCGACGACCCGGCGCACCACCACGACGCCGCCGACCCCCGGTGGGCGGCTCTGCAGGGACTCTCCGCCGCCCCCGGCGACGAGGGTGACGGGATCAAGACCAGCGACACCCGTGAGGGTCTCGCCGAGAACCAGGAGAAGTAGCCGTGGCTGTTCCGAAGCGGAAGATGTCGCGCAGCAACACGCGCCACCGTCGGTCCAACTGGAAGGCCGTCGTTCCGGCCCTCGTGGCGTGCGACAGCTGCCACGAGCCGAAGCTCGGCCACATCGCGTGCCCGAGCTGCGGCACGTACAACCGTCGCCAGGTCCTCTCGGTCTGATCGGCGGGGTGCACGGATCGATGTCGGACGGTAACTCCACCCGCAAGGCGTCCACCGCCCCGAAGGGTCCTTCGGGCGGTGGCAAGGCCGGTGGGCCGGCTTCGACCGAATACGACGTCCTGGAAGGGCGCCTCGGGTACACGCTCGAGCGCGCCCTTCTGGTACGTGCCCTGACCCACCGCTCGTACGCGTACGAGAACGGTGGGCTGCCCACCAACGAGCGCCTGGAGTTCCTCGGCGACTCGGTGCTGGGCCTCGTGGTGACCGACACCCTCTACCGCGTCCACCCGGACGTCCCGGAGGGCACGCTCGCCAAACTGCGCGCCGCGGTGGTCAACTCCCGCGCGCTCGCGGACGTCGGCCGCGGCCTGGAGCTCGGCACGTTCATCCGGCTCGGCAAGGGCGAGGAGGGCACCGGCGGCCGCGACAAGTCGTCGATCCTCGCGGACACCGTCGAGGCCGTGATCGGCGCCATCTACCTGGACCAGGGACTGGACGCGGCCACCGAGTTCGTCCACCGGCTGTTCGACCCGCTGATCGAGGAGTCCTCTCAGCTGGGTGCCGGCCTGGACTGGAAGACCAGCCTCCAGGAGCTCACCGCCTCGGTGGGCATCGGCGTGCCCGAGTACGTGGTCATGGAGTCCGGTCCGGACCACGAGAAGACCTTCACCGCGGCGGCCCGGGTGGCCGGCGAGGACTTCGGCAGCGGCGTCGGCCGCTCCAAGAAGGAAGCCGAGCAGAAGGCCGCCGAGAGCGCCTGGCGCGCGATCAAGGAGAAGTACGCCGACCGGCTCCCCGCCGGGGCCTGAGCGGTGGCCCGGCACGCCGGGCCCGCCGCGCAGTAACCTTCACTCCTGCCGATCCGTACCGATGCCGATCCGTGCGGATGCCGATCCGTGCCGAGCAGGAGGCGTGTTCCCGTGCCCGAACTTCCCGAGGTCGAGGTCGTCCGCCGTGGTCTGGCCGACTGGGTGGCCGGGCGGACCGTCGCCGACGTCCAGGTGCTGCACCCGCGCGCGGTGCGCCGCCAGCCGGCCGGCGCGGCCGACTTCTCGGCCAGGCTGACCGGCACCACCCTCGGCAGCGCGCAGCGGCGCGGCAAGTACCTGTGGGTGCCGCTGACCGGTACCGGCGAAGGTTTCTCGCTGATCGGCCACCTCGGGATGAGCGGCCAGCTCCTCGTCCAGGACCCGTCCGTCCCCGACGAGACGCACCTGCGGGTCCGGCTGCGCTTCGACGACGGCGGGCGCGAACTGCGCTTCGTGGACCAGCGGACCTTCGGCGGCCTGGCGGTCGAGGAGGCCGAGGACGGGGATCCGGAGGGCACCCCGGTCTCCATCGCGCACATCGCCCGCGACCCGCTCGACCCGCGATTCGACGACGCCGCCTTCGTGGCCGCGCTGCGGGCCAAGCGCACCACCGTCAAGCGCGCCCTGCTCGACCAGAGCCTGATCAGCGGCGTCGGCAACATCTACGCCGACGAGGCGCTGTGGCGTTCCCGGCTGCACTACGACCGCCCGACCGCGACGCTCACCCGCCCGCAGGCCCTCCTGCTGCTGGCCGACGCCCGGGACGTGATGACGGCGGCGCTCGCCGTCGGCGGTACCAGTTTCGACAGCCTCTACGTCAACGTGAACGGCGAGAGCGGCTACTTCTCCCGGGACCTCGACGCCTACGGCCGCGAGCAGGAGCCCTGCCGCCGCTGCGGCACCCCGATCCGGCGGGCGGCCTGGATGAACCGCTCCAGCTACTTCTGCCCCCGCTGCCAGCGCGTGCCGCGCACCCGCGGCCAGGGCCCGGGGGACAGGCCCTGAGCTGAGGCCGAGCGCTACTTCCGGGTGAGCTCGGGCTCCTGCGGGGCCGGCTCCCCGGGCGTGCCGTGGGTGTCCTGGCCGAAGTAGGCGACCCCGACCGCGGAGACCACCGCGAGCAGGAAACCGACCACGCCGAGCCAGCCCAGGCCGGACTTGGAGGAGTCGCCGAGCCAGAGCACACCGGCCGCGCCGGGCAGCACCGTCTCGCCGACCACCAGCGCGGCCGTCGCGCCGTTCACCGAGCCGATCTGGAGCGCCACGGTGTGGATGTACATCCCGCCGAGGCCGCCGACCAGGACGGCGTACAGCGCCGGGTCGGAGAGCAGCTGACCGAGCGCGAACGGCTCGATGCCGTTGAGGATGCGCACCCCGACGCCCAGGGCGCCGAAGCCGAGGCCGGAGAGCAGACCGGCGACGATGGCGCCGTTGGCGCCCATCCGCCGCACCAGCAGGGTGCCGCCGGCCAGCAGCACGGTGATGACGATCAGCAGCGCCCAGTGGAAGGACATCGCCACGTGGTGGCCGCCCTCCGGCCCGGCCGAGACGGCCAGCAGCACCAGCGCCGAGCAGAGCACGCCGATCGAGGCCCACTCCAGCTGCTTGAGCCGGATGCCCAGCAGCTTGATGCTGAGCACCGCGGTGATCACCAGGTTGGCGCTGATGATGGTCTGGGAGAGGAACAGCGGCAGCAGCCGCGCGGCCAGGGCGCCGAGCCCGAACCCGATCAGGTCCAGCACCGTGCCGAGGATGAACTCCCAGGTGACGGCGGCCTTCGCGGTCGAGGACAGGCTCGGGCCGCCGTGCTCGGTGGTCGAGGTGGTGGCGCCCTTGGCGGCCTCCTCCCGGGCGGAGCGGCGGGATCCGACGGCCTGGAGGACCGAGCCGGTGCCGTAGCAGGCGGATGCCGCCACGGCGGTGACGAGGCCGATGATCACCGAGCGCTCCGATCGGGAGTTGGGTCAGGAACGGACTGAGTAAAGAAAAGGCAATGGGACCGGCGGTCCGGGACCACTATGCCCGCTCGCGCGGTACGGTCGGCACGCCCCCCGGTAGTGCCCCGGCACCGGGCCGGGCCCGCCGGAACGTACGTCCGGGGGCCTCGCGGGGTTCCCGCGCCGGGCCCGTCTCAGGGGAAGCTCGGGGAAACATCATCCCCGAGGAGGGGCGCCACCCCGGCGGACGACGGGGACTCTTGTCGATACCAGTATGCGAAGGGTATGGCGTGCTCCGGGGCCGGTCACGGTAGCGTCGGGGGCATGAGAACCCTTGCACGACGTTCCCGGGGCGCCGGGCCGCTTGCCCTGGTGGCGGCGCTGCTCGGGCTGCTGATGCTCCTGCAGGCGCCGGCGGCCTCGGCCGCGGGCGGGCTGAGCGATGCCGCCGCCGCCATGAAGAAGGGGCAGGTCTACGTCGCCCCGGCCATGACCAGCCGCTTCAGCCAGTCCCAGGCGGACGCCCTGACCAAGAAGATCGACAAGGCCGACAAGCCGATTTTCGTCGCGGTCATCCCCGACAAGGCGTTCGGGAAGGCCACCCTCCAGGACCTCCGCACCCTGGTGGGCGTCGACGGCGTCTACGCGGTCTGGCACGACGGCACGCTCGACGCCGGCGGCGACCGCGGCGCGATGGGCGCCGGCCAGCCCCAGCGCATCGCCGGTGCGGCCGCCCGCTCGAACGGCGGCGACATCGACGCCACCCTGAACTCCTTCGTCGACCAGGCCGCCCCGCAGACCAAGGGCACCGGGGTCAACCACAGCACCTCGATCGCCTGGGTGGTCATCCCGGTCGTGCTGCTGGCGCTGGCCGGGGCCGGCGTCTTCTTCCTGTTCCGCCGGGCCAAGCAGCGCAAGGAGGCGCAGGCCCGGGCCGAGCTGGAGCAGCTGCGCCGGGTGGTGGACGAGGACATCACCGCCTTCGGCGTCGAACTGGAGCGGCTCGACTTCAACCCGGCCGCCGCGGACGCCGACGACACCCAGCGCACCGACTACAGCCAGGCCCTGGACTCGTACGACAAGTCCAAGCGGCTGATGGACGAGGCCAAGCGGCCGGAGGACGTCAAGCAGGTCACCGAGGCGATCGAGGAGGGCCGCTTCTCGCTGGCCACCCTGGCCGCCCGGCGGGAGAAGCGGCCGCTGCCCGAGCGCCGTCCCCCGTGCTTCATGGACCCGCGCCACGGCCCGTCCGTCAAGGACGTCGACTGGTCCCCGGCCGGTGGCTCCGCCCGCTCCGTGCCGGTCTGCCAGGCCGACGCGGACCGGATGGCGGCCGGCCTCGACCCGGCGATCCGCACCGTCGACACCGAGCAGGGCCCGCAGCCGTACTGGAACGCCGGTCCGGCGTACGCCCCGTACGCGGGCGGGTACTACAGCGGCTTCGGCGGCGGCGGCCTGCTGCCGGGCCTGCTGGTCGGCACCATGCTCGGCTCGATGATGAGCACCCCGGCGTACGCGGCCGCGCCGATGATGGGCGGCGGCTACCAGGACCAGTACGAGGGCGGCGACTTCACCGGCGCCGACTTCAACGCCTCCGACTTCGGGGGTGGCGACTTCGGTGGTGGCGGTGACTTCGGCGGCGGTGGCGACTTCGGCGGCGGGGACTGGTAACCCGCCCGCCCGCCACTGACGCGGCCCCGCCGGTTCTCCGGCGGGGCCGCTCCCGTGTGCGGGGGTTAGGGTCGGGGCATGCACGGTCGCGACGCCCACAGTGAGGAACCGGTCCGGGTGACCGCCTGGGTCCGGGGGAAGGTCCAGCAGGTCGGGTTCCGCTGGTGGACCAGGGCACGGGCGCTGGAGATCGGCCTCAGCGGCTACGCGAGCAACCTCGGAGACGGCCGGGTGCAGGTGGTGGCCGAGGGTCTCGCGGCCGACTGCGAGGAGCTGCTGGCCCGGCTGCGCGGCCCCGGCACCCCGGGGAACGTCGCCGGTGTCACCGAGATCTGGACGGCCGTCGGCCCTGGTTACGAGGGTTTCGAGATCCGCTGAGCCGTCCGGGTTTCCGGACCGCCGCCGACCGCTTGCCGGCCCGTCGCCGCCCTGCCGTCGCCCCGCCGCCGTGCCACCGCGCGGGCTCCGGGGAAAAGATCCGGAACTGGCGGTGTCACGAGGTTGCCATCCGGGCAGACTCGTGGTTGACTCCGCATCGAACGATGATCCACGAGCGTGTCGTGGACCCGGCCCGAGGCCCCCCAGGCGTGACGACACCGCCGGGCAGGTGACAGGGGCGCGGTAGCGTGCGGTGATCGTGTTGACCCTTTCCGTCTTTGGTGAGACGCTGGAAGCCCGCGCACACGACCGCGTTCTCCCGGCAGGCGCATGCCCTCGTGAGCCCAGCTCACGGTGGTTGTGCCGTAGTGCCCAGCCAGCACTTCCGGTGGCGCGCCGCGCGTGCGTCCCCCTTCCCCCTAGACCTGTACCGTTCCGGTTCGGTCACTCAGCGTGGAGGACCATTCATCATGGCAAAGGCGCTTCTCGGGTACGTCGGCGGCCCCGACCCGCGAATGCTCTCCGAGATGCGACGGCTCCAGCAGCGCGTCCAGGACCTTGAAGCCGAGCTCCTTCGGATGCAGGCGGAGAACGACGCTCTCACCGCTGTCGCTGACGAGCACTCGCTGCTCAACAGCATCGATCTGGATCAGCGGGAGCCGGCTCTCACCTGAGTCCCGCCCGGTCCTCGCAGATCGACGCCGCTGTGCACTGAGCCGCCCCGAAAGGGACGCAGCTTGCAAGGGACGCCCTGATGTGGCGTCCCTTCGTCGTGTCGCACTCCGGATAGGGTCGGTCCCTGTCGTGAGCGAACGAGGAGACCGGCCGCGTGCACCTGAAGAGTCTGACGCTGCGCGGGTTCAAGTCCTTCGCCTCCGCCACCACGCTGCGCTTCGAGCCCGGCATCACCTGCGTCGTCGGCCCGAACGGCTCCGGCAAGTCCAACGTGGTCGACGCGCTCTCCTGGGTGATGGGCGAACAGGGGGCCAAGACGCTGCGCGGCGGCAAGATGGAGGACGTCATCTTCGCCGGGACCAGCGGGCGCGCCCCGCTCGGCCGCGCCGAGGTCAGCCTCACCATCGACAACGGTGACGGCGCCCTGCCGATCGACTACTCCGAGGTGACCATCACCCGGACCATGTTCCGCAACGGCGGCAGCGAGTACGCGCTCAACGGCGAGACCTGCCGCCTGCTGGACATCCAGGAACTGCTCTCCGACTCCGGCATCGGCCGCGAGATGCACGTCATCGTCGGGCAGGGGCAGCTGGACTCCGTCCTGCACGCCGACCCGACGGGCCGGCGCGCCCTCATCGAGGAGGCGGCCGGCGTCCTCAAGCACCGCAAGCGCAAGGAGAAGGCGCTGCGGAAGCTGGACGCGATGCAGGCCAACCTCAACCGGGTCCAGGACCTGGTGTCCGAACTGCGCCGGCAGCTCGGACCGCTCGGCCGCCAGGCCCGGATCGCCCGCCGGGCAGCCGGCATCCAGGCCGACCTGCGGGACGCCCGGCTGCGGCTGCTCGCCGACGACCTGTGCGCGCTGCGTCGGGCCGTCGAGGCCGAGGTCGCGGACGAGCTGGCGCTGCGGCTGCGCCGCACCACCGTCGAGCAGGAACTGGCCCGGGCGGTGCAGCGCGAGCGCGTCCTGGAGGCCCAGGTCCAGCGGCTCGGGCCGAGCCTGGAGACCGCCCGGCAGACCTGGTACCGGCTCTCCGCGCTCGCCGAGCGTACCCGCGGCACCATCGGACTGGCCGAGGCCCGCGCCCGGCACGCCGCCGCCGGGGCGCACGGGGAGGAGCGGCGCGGGCGCGACCCGGAGGAGCTGGAGCGGGAGGCCGAGCGGGTCCGCGAGGAGGAGGCCGCGCTGGCCGAGGCGCTGGAGGAGGCCCGGTACGCGCTCGCCGAGGCGGTCGAGCGCAGGGGCGAGCTGGAGCGGGAGCTGACCGCCGAGGAACGCCGGCTGCGCGACGCCGCCCGGGCCATCGCCGACCGCCGGGAGGGCCTGGCCCGGCTCCAGGGGCAGGCCGCCGCCGCCCGGTCCGCCGCCGCCGCGGCGCAGGCCGAGACCGGCCGGCTCACCGAGGCCAGGGACGAGGCGCTGCTGCGCGCCGAGGCCGCCCGGGGCGAGCTGGACGAACTCCGGCAGCAGGTGGACGGCCTCGCCGGGGAGGACGACCGGGCCGAGGCCGGGTACCAGCGGGCACGTGAGCAACTGGCCGCCGTGGAGACCGAGTTGGCTGCCGCTCGGGAGGCCTCCGGGGCCGCCGGGCGGGAGCGGGCCGGACTGGTCGCGCGGCACGAGGCACTCTCCCTCGGGCTGCGCCGCAAGGACGGCACCGGTGCGCTGCTGGACGCGGGGGAGCGGCTGGACGGACTGCTCGGCCCGGCGGCCGCGCTGCTGCGGATCGAGCCGGGGTGCGAGGTGCCCGTCGCCGCGGCGCTCGGTGCGGCGGCCGACGCGGTGGCCGTCGACTCGCCGTCCACCGCCGCCGCAGCGCTGCGGCTGCTGCGGGCCGAGGACGCCGGCCGGGCCGCGCTGCTGATCGCCGGTGCCGCCGAAGTGCCCGACGTGCCGGGGGAGTTGCCGGACGGCGCCCGCTGGGCGTCCGAACTGGTCGACGGCCCGGTCGAGTTGCTCGGCGCCGTCCGGCAGCTGCTGTCCGGGGTCGCGGTGGTCGAGGACCTGGACCGGGCGCTGCGGCTGGTCGCCGCGCTGCCCGGTGCCCGCGCCGTCACCCTCGACGGGGACCGGCTCGGCACGGGTTTCGCCCAGGGCGGGTCCGCCGGCGCCCCGAGCCTGTTGGAGACCCGGGCGGCGGTGGACGAGGCGGCCCGGGCGATCGGGGAACTCACCGCCCGCTGCGCCGAGTCGGCCGAGCTGCTGGCCGAACTCACCGAGCGGCGCCGGGAGTCGGCCGCCGAGGTGGAGCGACTGGCCGAACAGCGGCGCCAGGCCGAGAAGGAGCGGGCCCGGGTCGCCGGAGCGCTCGGCCGGCTCGGCGGACAGGCCCGGGCCGCCGCCGGGGAGGCCGAGCGGCTGTCGGCCGCCGTCGCGCGGGCCGAGCGGGCGCTGACCGGGCTGCTCGACGGCGCCGAGGAACTGGCCGAGCGGCTGACCGCCGCCGAGCAGTCGGCCCAGGACGGGGAGGACGAGCCGGACACCGCCGAGCGGGAGCGGCTGGCCGGGGCCGCGAGCGCCGCCCGGCAGACCGAGCTGGAGGCCCGACTCGCGGTGCGCACCCACGAGGAGCGGGTGCGCGCCCTGGCCGGCCGGGCCGACCAGCTGGACCGGGCCGCCCGCGCCGAGCGCGAGGCACGCGCCAGGGCCGCCGAGCGCCGCCGGCGCGCCGAGCACGACGCCTCGGTGGCGAACGCCGTCGCGGCCGGTGCCCGGCAGCTGCTGGCCTGCCTGGAGGTGTCACTGGCCCGCGCGGACGCCGGGCGGGCGGCCGTCGAACAGGAACGCGCCGAGCGCGAGCAGGAGCTGCGCGAGCACCGCGAGCACGGCCGCGGCCTCAAGGAGGAACTGGACAAGCTGGTCGACGCCGGGCACCGGGACGAGGTGCTGCGGGCGGAGAAGCGGCTGCGGATCGAGCAGTTGGAGGCCCGCGCGCTGGAGGAGTTCGGCATCGACGGCGGCGGGCTGCTCGCCTCGTACGGGCCGGACCGGCCCGTCCCGCCGTCCCTCCCGGAGGAGGGCGGCGAGCCCGGGGAACCGTACCCGTACGTCCGGGCCGAGCAGGAGACGCGGCTGCGGGCGGCGGAGAAGGCGTACCAGCAGCTCGGCAAGGTCAACCCGCTGGCGCTGGAGGAGTTCGCCGCACTGGAGGAGCGCCACGCGTTCCTCGGTGAGCAGCTGGACGACCTCAAGCGCAGCCGGCGCGACCTGATGGACATCGTCCGGGACGTGGACCAGCGGGTCGAGCAGCTGTTCACCTCGGCGTACCACGACACCGCGGCCCAGTTCGAGGGCGTCTTCGCCCGGCTCTTCCCGGGCGGGGAGGGCCGGCTGGTGCTGACCGACCCGGACGACATGCTGGCCACCGGCATCGAGGTGGAGGCCCGCCCGCCGGGCAAGAAGGTCAAGCGGCTGTCGCTGCTGTCCGGCGGCGAGCGCTCGCTGACCGCGGTGGCGCTGCTGGTGGCGATCTTCAAGGCGCGGCCCAGCCCGTTCTACGTGATGGACGAGGTGGAGGCGGCGCTCGACGAGACCAACCTGCGCCGGCTGATCGGGATCATGGAGGAGCTGCGGGAGAGCTCCCAGCTGATCGTGATCACCCACCAGAAACTCACCATGGAGTGCGCCGACGCCCTCTACGGCGTGACCATGAAGGGCGACGGCATCTCCCAGGTGATCAGCCAGCGGCTGCGGGAAGGGCACCGGGAACGGCGGCCGAGGGCGCTGCGGACCGCATCCGTGTAGGGCGGCTGCGGTCCATCCGGGCTCCGGTCGCGGATACTGGAGCCGTTATGGAATACGTGATCCTTGCCGTAGTCATCGCCGTGGTCGCCATCGGCGCGATCACCGGCCTCGTCGTTTCCGGCAGACGACGCCAGCAGCTGCCCCCGAAGTCGCAGGCGCCGGTCATCACGGCGCCGAAGCCCACCCCGCAGGAACCCCAGGTCGGCGAGGAGGCCGCGCCGCCGACGGAGGCGCCCCGCCGCACCGTCGAGGAGGTGGAACTCCCGGCGGAGACGGCGGCCCCCGAGGTCGTCGAGGCCCCCGAGGCGGTCGAGGTTGTACCCGCCATCGAGGTCCCCGAGCCCACCGCGGGCCGGCTGGTCCGGCTGCGCTCGCGGCTCTCCCGCTCGCAGAACTCGCTCGGCAAGGGCCTGCTCTCGCTGCTCTCCCGGGAGCACCTGGACGAGGACACCTGGGAGGAGATCGAGGAGATCCTGCTCACCGCGGACGTCGGCGTCGCCCCCACCCAGGAGCTGGTCGAGCGGCTGCGCACCCGGGTGAAGGTGCTCGGCACCCGAACGCCCGACGAGCTGCGCGCGCTGCTGCGCGAGGAGCTGGTCGAGCTGATCGGCAAGGACTCCGACCGCACCGTCCGCTCCACCAAGCACGAGGAGGGCCCGGCCGTGGTCCTGGTGGTCGGCGTCAACGGCGTCGGCAAGACCACCACCACCGGCAAGCTGGCCCGCGTCCTGGTCGCCGACGGCCGCAAGGTGGTGCTCGGCGCCGCCGACACCTTCCGGGCCGCCGCCGCGGACCAGCTCCAGACCTGGGGCGAGCGGGTCGGGGCGCGCACCGTGCGCGGCCCGGAGGGCGGGGACCCGGCCTCGATCGCCTTCGACGCGGTCAAGGAGGGCATCGCCGAGGGCGTGGACACCGTGCTGATCGACACCGCCGGCCGACTGCACACCAAGACCGGTCTCATGGACGAGCTGGGCAAGGTCAAGCGGGTCGTCGAGAAGCACGGCCCGGTGGACGAGGTGCTGCTGGTACTGGACGCCACCACCGGCCAGAACGGTCTGATCCAGGCCCGGGTGTTCGCCGAGGTGGTCGACATCACCGGCATCGTGCTGACCAAGCTGGACGGCACCGCCAAGGGCGGCATCGTGGTCGCGGTCCAGCGCGAGCTGGGCGTTCCGGTCAAGCTGATCGGCCTGGGCGAGGGCGCGGACGACCTGGCTCCGTTCGAGCCGGGGGCGTTCGTGGACGCGCTGATCGGGGACTGAAGGCTCCCCACGAATCAGGGCCCGCTCCCTTCCGGGGGCGGGCCCTTTCGCATGTCCGTCGCGCGTCCGCCGTGCGTCCGTCGCGGGCTTCGTCGCCGGTGCCGGTGCCGGGTCGCGGGATTCGGGTCGCGGGATTCGGGTCGCCGGTGGCGCCGGTGGCGCCGGGGGCGTCCGTTCAGCGCGTCCCGGAGGGGAGCGCCCGGCTCACGAGGCCATCCAGGCGGGTTCGGCGGTGCGCTCGCGGCCGCGGTGGCAGGCGTAGGCGAGGGTGCCGAGCAGCAGCCGGGCCTCGGGCGGGCAGCCCGCGTTGTCCCGGGTGGGGCGGCGCAGCCAGCGGACCGGGCCGAGGCCGCCGAGGACGGTGGGCGGGGCGGCGACGTAGCCGCCCTCGCCGTGGCAGACCAGGTCGAGCGCGGCGTCGTCCCAGCCCATCCGGTACAGCAGGTCGGGCAGGCGCCGGGCGGTGCCGGCGGCGACCAGGAACTGGAGCCGGCCGGTGGGGGTGGCGAGCACCGGGCCCACCTGGGTGCCCATCCGTTCCAACCGGACCAGTGCCTGGAGGCCGGCCTGCTCGGGGACGTCGAGGACGTCGAAGGCGCGGCCGGTGGGGAACAGCACCGAGGCCCCGGCGCGGGCGGTGCGGGCCCGGCCCCCGCCGCCGGGCAGCGGGTGCGGGCCGGGTGCGGCGCACAGGGCGGAGCCGCAGGGACAGCGGGTCGGGGCGGTGGCGCCGGTCGCCGGGGTGCCGTCGGCCGGATCGCCGGTGACGACCGCCCAGCCCCAGCGACCGGTGTACTCCGCGGCGGCCTGGGACGCGGTGACCTTGGTACGGCGGCGCGTGCCCAGCGGTGCCAGCCGAAGGTGCCCCAGGCGAAGTTCGCCGAACAGGTTGTCCATGCCTCCCCCAACAGGTTCTCGTAGCCGATGGTTACGGGACGGTGACTGTGTGTCGATTGTCAGCTGTGTGGTGCGTAGTGCGGTAGCGGCGCGCAGCGCGTGGTGTGCGCCTGTTCCGTCCGTGTGCCTCGGGCGCCGCCTTGTGGAGGCGACACCGATGCCGGATCGTCGTGTCCGTGGGGCTGTCGCCGTCCGGAGTGGACGGTGAACTCGCCTGTGGCCGCAGTGGATTGCGGGTCCACCGGGTCCTCCGGGAAACGCCGGGTGACTTGGCGGGCCGCATATGCCGGGCCGTCGGGACCCCCTAAGTGAAGCGTGCGCCCCCGGGCTGCGGTTCACTCCTGGGGGTGGCGAAAGGTGGCGTTTCGCCAGGGCCGCTCCCGTGGGCCCCCAGCGGGGCATTACGTTCGGCATGCGGATGGCGTCGAGGAGTCCCTCCCGGACCGACTGGCCACAGGGGTTGGGGATCTGACGGATCGTCCGCAACGATGGCACACCAGTGCGAGGGTGCCGTGGTGCGGCGCCACCGCGGCACGGCAGCACTTCAGGTACGGCACGTCTGGCAAGAGCCCGCAACCGTCGGGCGGTCACGATCGGGGCCCCGTTGGGGGCCGGGCGGGATGGGGACTTTACCCATGGCAGAGAAGCAACCGAACGAGAAGCTGACCACGTGGTTCGCCCGCAGCGGCTGGTCCAAGGGCGAGTTGGCCCGCCAGGTCAACCGCAAGGCCCGGCAGATCGGCGCCCACCACGTGTCCACCGACACCTCCCGGGTGCGCCGATGGCTCGACGGCGAACAGCCCCGCGAACCGATCCCCAAGATCATGTCGGAACTCTTCTCGGAGCGGTTCGGCTCGGTGGTCTCGATCGAGGACCTCGGCCTGCGCGCCGCGATCCCGGTCTCGACCGTGGGCGGCAGCGTCGACCTGCCGTGGAGCGGCCAGCAGACCGTCCAGCTGATCAGCGACTACTCCCGCAGCGACCTCATGCTCAACCGCCGGGGCTTCCTCGGCACCTCGCTGGCGCTGACCGCGGGCGCCGCGCTGATCGAGCCGATGCAGCGCTGGCTCGCCCCCGGCCCGACCGGTGTCCCCACCCCGATCCTCACGGCGGCCAACGGCGGCGAGGCGTTCACCGGCCGGCTCTCCGAACCCGAGCTCGAACTGCTGGAGCAGACCACGGTCATGTTCCGGCAGTGGGACGCGCAGAACGGCGGCGGGCTGCGCCGCAAGGCCGTCGTCGGCCAGCTCCACGAGGTCACCGACCTGCTCCAGGAGACGTACAACGAGGCCACCACCAAGCGGCTGTTCCGGCTCACCGCCGAACTCGCCCACCTCGCCGGGTGGATGTCGTACGACGTGGGGATGCACCCGAGCGCGCAGAAGTACTACGTGCTCGCCCTGCACGCGGCCAAGGAGGCGGGCGACCGCCCGTTCGGCGCGCTGATCCTCACCGACATGAGCCGCCAGATGATCCACCTCAACCGGGGCGAGGACGCCCTGGAGCTGATCCACCTGGCCCAGTACGGCAGCCGCGACGCCGCGACCCCGCGCCAGCAGGCCCTGCTGTACGCGATGGAGGCGCGGGCCTACGCCACCATCGGCGAGGTCAACCGCTGCGCCCGGGCGGTCCGGCTGGCCGAGGACACCTTCACGGACATCCGGGAGGGGGACACGGAGCCCGACTGGCTGAAGTTCTTCTCACCGGCCGAGCTGAACGCCGAGAACGCGCACTCCTTCCGCGACCTCGCCTACCACTCGGACAACGCCGGGCTCTACGCCTCGATGTCCGCGCCGGTGATGGGGCGCGCGGTCGACCTGTTCCGCGAGGACGCCGACCACGTGCGCTCGTTCGCCTTCAACCTGGTCGGCATGGCCAGCGTGCACCTGCTGCAGAAGGAGGCGGAGGAAGCGGTGAGGTACGCCGAGGAGGCGGTGGACATCGCCACCAAGGTCCGCTCGGAGCGGCTGAACTCCCGGGTGCGCAAGACCACGGAGGCCGCGGCGGAGCGGTTCAAGGGCGTGGACGCGGTGAGCCGGCTCAAGGAGCGGGTGGTCCAGGACATCCCGGAGTACGTCTCGGTGGTCTGACCGTCTGACCGTCTGACCGTCCGGCCGGCCCTGCCGGGGACTGCGCGGAGAAGCTCCACCGACCGTGACGGCCGCCGCCGTCACGGTCTGTGGCGTGTCCGGCCCCCGGCGGTGCTCCCGGCCGGGCTGCTGGGCCGCGGGGCCCGCTGGGCCGCGGTTCACGCGGTCGTAACCCGGGCGTCGTACGCGTCACGGCGGCGAAACACCCGGCCGCACCGGCCGAAACCAGCCTCCGGCACGCTCCTGTCCAACGCCGACACCCCGGGTGGCAGCACGGGACGGATCCCCGGGTGCGGATCGGCCTGGACGCAGAGGAGACGCCGATGCCGGACGGCTTCAGCGCGGGGGACACCGCCTTCGTGCTCATCAGTGCGGCCCTGGTCATGCTGATGACCCCGGGGCTGGCCTTCTTCTACGGGGGCATGGTCAGGGCCAAGAGCACGCTGAACATGCTGGCGATGAGCTTCCTCTCGCTCGGCGTCGTCAGCGTGCTGTGGGTTCTCTACGGCTACTCGCTCAGTTTCGGGTCCGACTCCTTCGCCGGCCTGATCGGCGACCTGGACCACCTCGGGATGCGCGGCCTCGGCCTGAACGAGCTGACCGGCACCGTCCCGGTCACCGCCTTCGCGCTCTTTCAGCTGATGTTCGCGGTCATCGCCCCGGCGCTGATCAGCGGCGCCATCGCGGACCGGGCCAGGTTCGCGGCCTGGGGCCTGTTCATCGCGCTCTGGGTGACGGTCGTCTACTTCCCGGTCGCGCACTGGGTGTTCTTCTTCGACGGTGGCCACGGCGGCTGGCTGGGCGACCGCAACGGTGTGATCGACTTCGCCGGCGGCACGGCCGTGCACATCAACGCGGGCGTCGCCGGGCTCGCGCTCTGCCTGGTGCTGGGCAAGCGGATCGGCTTCAAGAAGGACCCGATGCGCCCGCACAGCCTGCCGCTGGTGATGCTCGGCTCCGGGCTGCTCTGGTTCGGCTGGTTCGGCTTCAACGCGGGCTCGGCGCTGGCCGCCAACGGCGTCGCCGCCATGGCGATGGTCAACACCCAGGTCGCCACCGGCGCGGCGCTGGTCGGCTGGCTGGTCTACGAGAGGTTCCGACACGGCGCGTTCACCACGCTGGGCGCGGCCTCCGGCGCGGTGGCCGGACTGGTCGCGATCACCCCGGCCTGCGGCTCGGTCAGCCCGCTCGGCGCGGTGGCGATCGGGCTGGTCGCGGGCGCGGTCTGCTGCGCCGCCGTCTCGCTGAAGTACCGCTGGGGCTTCGACGACTCGCTCGACGTGGTGGGCGTGCACGCGGTCGGCGGGGCGGTCGGCTCGCTGCTGGTCGGCCTGTTCGCCACCGGCGGGGTGGGCCAGGGCGTCAAGGGCCTGTTCTACGGGGGCGGGTTCGGGCAGCTGGGCAAGCAGGCGATGGGTGTGGTGGCGGTCGCGGCGTACTCCTTCGTGCTGTCCTGGCTGCTGGCCAAGGCGGTCGACCGGCTGGTCGGCTTCCGGGTCGCGGCAGAGGTCGAGGTGGCCGGCATCGACCAGGCCGAACACGCCGAGTCCGCCTACGATTTCAGCGCCGTGGGGGCGGGTCTGGGCCGGGCCCTGCAGGGTCCGGCCGCTCCGAAGGCAGCCGAGAAGGCCGCCGAGAGGGCCGCCGCGAAGCCCGCCGCCCCGGAGCCCGCCGCCTTGGAGCCCGCGGCTCCGAAGCCCGCCGAGAAGAAGACCGAGGTCGACGCCCGATGAAGCTCATCACCGCCGTGATCAAGCCGCACCGACTGGACGAGGTGAAGGCCGCCCTCCAGGCCTTCGGAGTCCAGGGCCTGACCGTCACCGAGGCCAGCGGCTACGGCCGCCAGCGCGGCCACACCGAGGTGTACCGGGGGGCCGAGTACACCGTGGACCTGGTGCCGAAGGTCAGGATCGAGGTCCTGGTCGAGGACGAGGACGCCGAGGACCTGATCGACGTCCTGGTGAAGGCCGCCCGGACCGGGAAGATCGGCGACGGCAAGGTGTGGAGCGTGCCGGTCGACACCGCCGTACGGGTCCGCACCGGCGAGCGCGGTCCGGACGCTCTGTAGGGCCCGCGGCGGCCGGCGCCGTCCTCCGCTGGGCTCCGTCCTCCGCTGGGCCGAACGGCCGAACGGCCCGACCGCGGGACGGCTCACCCGGACGGGTCCACCGGCACGACGATCCACCAGTAGGGCGGTTCACCAGCAGGATGGTTCACCAGCACCAGGAACGGGACCCATGCGCATGGCCACCGAGATCGACCCCTCCGACCCCGCCGCCGCTGCCGGTCGGGCCGCCGCCCGGGCCGCGCTCCTGGCCGCCCCCGGCCCGGTCGGCCGCCCCCGCCGGCAGGCGCTCGCCCGGCTGACCGACGACTGGCTGGCCGGGCTGCTCGCGGCCGCCGGCGCCCCGCCGACGGGCGTCGCGCTGGTCGCCGTCGGCGGCTACGGGCGCGGGGAGCTGTCTCCGCGCAGCGACCTGGACGTCCTGCTGCTGCACGCCGGCCCGATCGCCCGGGAGCTGCCCGAGCGGATCTGGTACCCGGTCTGGGACTCGGGCACCAAGCTCGACCACTCGGTGCGCACCGTCGCCGGGGCCCGCTCGGTGGCGGCCGCCGACCTCAAGGTCCAGCTCGGTCTGCTGAACGCCCGCCACCTCGCCGGGGACCCGGCGCTCACCGAGGATCTGCGCGCCGCGGTGCTCACCGACTGGCGCGCGAGCGCCCCCACGCGCCTGCCCGAGCTGCGCGAGCTGGGCCGCGCGCGGGCCGAACGGCAGGGTGAGCTGTCCTTCCTGCTGGAACCCGACCTCAAGGAGGCGCGCGGCGGCCTGCGGGACGTCGTCGCGCTGGACGCGATCGCCGCGACCTGGCTGGCCGACGCGCCCCGGGACGGCCTGGACGCCGCGGCGCGGTGGCTGGCCGACGTGCGCGACGCCCTGCACCTGGTCACCGGCCGGGCCACCGACCGGCTCGTCCTCCAGGAGCAGGACCAGGTCGCCCAGCGGCTCGGGGTGCTGGACGCCGACGCCCTGCTGCGACGGGTCTACGAGGCGGCCCGCACCATCGCGTACGCGGGCGACGTCACCTGGCGGGCGGTGGACCAGGTGCTCGCGGCCCGCGGCGGCCGGGGCCGGCGGGTGCGCCGAGCGGGCATCCGGTTCGCGGGCGCCGCACGCGGCGCGGTGGCCCGGGGCACGGTCGAGCGGCGTCCGCTCGCCGAGGGCGTGGTCGAGCAGGACGGCGAGGCGGTGCTCGCCCAGGGCGCCCGCCCGGCCACCGACCCGGTGCTGCCGCTGCGCGCCGCGGCCGCCGCCGCGCAGAACGGGCTGACCGTCTCGTACGCCACGGTGCGCCGGCTGGCCGCCGAGTGCCGCCCGCTGCCGGTGCCCTGGCCGGACGAGGCGCGCGAGCAGCTGGTCACCCTGCTGGGCGCGGGGGAGGCGGCCGTCCCGGTGTGGGAGGCGCTGGAGGCGGAGGGGCTGGTGCGCCGGCTGCTGCCGGACTGGGAGCGGGTGCGCTGCCGCCCGCAGCGCAACGCGGTGCACCGCTGGACGGTGGACCGGCACCTGGTGGAGACGGCGGTGCGGGCCGCCGCGATGACCCGCCGGGTGGCGCGACCGGACCTGCTGCTGGTCGCCGCGCTGCTGCACGACATCGGCAAGGGCTGGCCGGGGGACCACAGCAAGGCCGGTGAGGTGATCGTCCGCGACCTCGCCGCCCGGATGGGCTTCGGCCCCGAGGACACCGGGACCCTGGCGGTGCTGGTCCGCCACCACCTCGCCCTGGTGGACACCGCGACCCGGCGCGACCCGGACGACCCGGCCACCGTCGAGGCGATCACCGGGGTGGTCACCACACTGCCGGAGCTGGAACTGCTGCACGCGCTCACCGAGGCGGACGCGCTGGCCACCGGCCCGGCCGCGTGGAGCGGCTGGCGGGCCTCGCTGGTGGACGGCCTGGTGGCCCGGGTGGCGGACCGGTTGGCCGGGGCGGGCGTCCGGCCGGTGGAGACGGCGCCGACCGCGGAGCAGGAGCGGCTCGCCGTCGAGGCCGTCCGCACCGGCGGCCCGGCGCTGTCGCTGCGGGCCCGCTCCGAGGGGGACCCGGGCACCGAGCCGATGGGCGTCGAGCTGAACCTGGCGGTCCCGGACCGTCCCGGGCTGCTCGGTACCGCCGCCGGGGTGCTCGCGCTGCACCGGCTGGCCGTCCGCTCGGCCGGGCTGCGCGAGCTGGACCCGGTGGGGAGCGGGCCGGTGCTGCTGCTGTCCTGGCGGGTGGCGGCCGAGTACGGCGAGCTGCCGGAGGCGGCCCGGCTGCGGGCCGACCTGCGCCGGGCGCTGGACGGATCGCTGGACGTCGCCCGCCGCCTCGCCGAGCGGGACGCCGCCGCCCCGCGCCGCCGGGGCATCCCCACCCCGCCGCCGCTGGTCGCGGTGGCGCCCGCGGCGGCCTCGGCGACCGCGACGGTGCTGGAGGTGCGGGCGCACGACGCCCCGGGGCTGCTGCACCGGATCGGCCGGGCGCTGGACGGGGCGGGCGTCCGGGTGCGCACCGCGCACGTCTCCACGCTGGGCGCGGAGGCGGTCGACTCGTTCTACCTGACGGACGCGGCGGGCCGTCCGCTGACCGCCGAGCGGGCCGGGGCGGTGGCGGCGGCGGTCCGGGCGGTGCTGGGCTGAGGGCGGTCCGGCCTGGTCCGACCTGGTCCGGCCTGGTCCGGTCCGGTGCGGCCCGGGGCAGGTCAGGGGCAGGCCGGGGGCAGGGCGGGGGCGGGTCGGGAGCAAGTCAGGACAGGGGTTCCGACCGGGGTGGAGACCGTACCCGGGGTGGCCGGATACCCTGGGGACGACGACCGTACCGATACCGATGCCGCAGAGGACCCGCGCCGACGTGTTCGACACCCTTTCCGATCGCCTCGCAGCGACGTTCAAGAACCTCCGGGGCAAGGGCCGCCTGAGCGAGGCGGACATCGACGCCACGGCCCGCGAGATCCGCATCGCGCTGCTGGAGGCGGACGTCGCGCTGCCGGTCGTCCGGGCCTTCATCAAGCAGGTCAAGGAGCGGGCGCTCGGTGTCGAGGTCTCCGGCGCGCTGAACCCGGCGCAGCAGATCATCAAGATCGTCAACGAGGAGCTCATCGCGATCCTCGGCGGCGAGACCCGCCGGGTGCGGTTCGCCAAGAACGGCCCGACGGTGATCATGCTCGCCGGTCTCCAGGGTGCGGGCAAGACCACCCTCGCGGGCAAGCTCGGCCACTGGCTGAAGGCGCAGAAGCACACCCCGCTGCTGGTCGCGTGCGACCTCCAGCGCCCCAACGCGGTGAACCAGCTCCAGGTGGTCGCCGAGCGCGCCGGCGTGGCCTTCTACGGCCCGCAGCCGGGCAACGGCGTCGGCGACCCGGTGCAGGTGGCCAAGGACTCGATCGAGTACGCCAAGCAGAAGCAGTACGACGTCGTCGTCGTCGACACCGCCGGCCGTCTGGGCATCGACGCCGAGCTGATGCAGCAGGCCGCCGACATCCGCGCCGCGGTGAACCCGGACGAGGTCCTGTTCGTCGTCGACGCGATGATCGGCCAGGACGCGGTCACCACCGCGCAGGCCTTCCTCGACGGCGTCGACTTCACCGGTGTGGTGCTGTCCAAGCTCGACGGCGACGCCCGCGGTGGTGCCGCCCTGTCGGTCGCGCACGTCACCGGCCGCCAGATCATGTTCGCCTCCAACGGCGAGAAGGTCGACGACTTCGACGCCTTCCACCCGGACCGGATGGCCTCGCGCATCCTCGGCATGGGTGACGTCCTCTCGCTGATCGAGAAGGCCGAGCAGACCTTCTCGCAGGAGGAGGCCGAGAAGATCGCCGCCAAGCTGCGCGGCGGCCCGAAGCAGTTCACCCTGGACGACTTCCTGTCCCAGCTGGAGCAGGTCCAGAAGATGGGCTCGATCTCCAAGCTGCTGGGCATGCTGCCCGGCATGGGCCAGATCCGGGACCAGATCAACAACATCGACGACAAGGACGTCAACCGGGTCGGCGCGATCATCAAGTCGATGACCCCGACCGAGCGGGCCGAGCCGGAGCTGATCAACGGCTCCCGCCGGGCCCGCATCGCCAAGGGCTCGGGCGTCCAGGTCGGTGAGGTGAAGAACCTGGTCGAGCGGTTCTTCGAAGCCCGCAAGATGATGTCGGCGATGGCCTCCGGCAAGGGCATGCCCGGCATGCCGGGGATCCCGGGCATGGGCGGCGGCGGGAAGAAGTCCGCCAAGAAGGCCCCGCAGGCCAAGGGCAAGCGCAAGAGCGGCAACCCGCTGAAGCGCGCGCAGGAGGAGGCCGCGGCCGCCGAGCGCCGCGCGCTCGGCCCGGGTGCCGGCCAGGCCCCGGCGGACGGCGGCGCGTTCGGCCTCGGCGCGGGCAAGGGCCCGGCCGACTTCGAGCTGCCCAAGGAGTTCAAGGACCTGCTGTAGTCCTCGAACGGGTTCCGGCGGAGTCGATCACTTCCTGCACTGCCTTCACTTCTTGACGGCCTTTGATTGACTCCGGCCGGTCTTGATCGATTTTGATCGGCCCGTCGTCCGGTATTTCCGGGCGACGGGCCGATCGCGTGTCCGATGATGGGGGCATGCGAGTGATGATCAGGGCCCCGAGGGCCGCGGACACGGCCGCGTACGCCGAGGCGGTCCGGCGGTCCGCCGAACACGTCGGACGGTGGAACCCGGTCGAGCCGGACGGGCTGCCCGACCTCCTGAAGCGCCAGGGTTCCGGGCTGCGCACCTTCCTGATCGTCGACCGGGCGACCGGCGGCCTGGTCGGCAAGGTGAACGTCGCCAACATCGTGCTGGGCCGGTTCTGCAACGCCTCGCTGGGCTACGACTCGTACCTCCCGTTCAACGGCACCGGGCGGATGACCGAGGGCATGCGGCTGGTCCTGGACCGCTGCTTCGCCCCGCAGTCGGCCGACGGGCTGGGACTGCACCGGCTGGAGATCAACGTCCAGCCGGACAACGAGCGCTCGATCGCGATGGCCAAGCGGCTGGGCTTCCGGCACGAGGGCTTCTCCCCGCGGATGCTGTTCCTCCAGGGGGAGTGGCGCGACCACGAGCGGTTCGCGCTGACCGCCGAGGAGTGGCCGGACTCTGCGGCATAGCCGCTGGTCGGAGGGGGCGGCGCGGCCGTACGGCGGCCCGGGCGCGGCGTTGCGATTGGCCCGCCCGAGCACCTGTCCGTATTGTCCGATGGGTGACCGAACCCGTGCCGCCGCGTCAGACCCCCGACCAGCCCTGGCGCTCGGAGGGCGCTCCGCCCCCGCCACCGCCCAAGCGCCGGATGCCCGGCGGCTGGGTGGGCCTCGCCCTCACCGCCCTCGTGGTGTTCCTGATCTCGGACCTGCTGCTGTCCTTCTTCGGCCCCGCCGGTGCCACCACGATCTCGTACACCGAGTTCAACAACCAGCTGAACAAGGGCAACATCACCAAGATCTACGCCAAGGGCGACGCCATCGAGGGCACCCTCAAGACCTCCCAGCCCAAACCCGACGGCGGCAAGGGCGACTACACCGAGTTCGACACCCAGCGGCCCTCCTTCGCGGGCGACAACCTCTGGACCACCCTGCAGCAGCAGGGCGTCGAGGTCACCGCCACCTCGCCGGTCCAGCAGCGGAGCTTCCTCACCAACCTGCTGCTCTCGCTCGCCCCGATGCTGCTGCTGGTCTTCATCTGGGTGCTGCTGGCCCGCCGGATGGCCGGGGGACTCGGCGGCGGACCGCTCGGCCGCAAGGCCCCGCCCAAGCCGGTCACCGCCGAGGAGGGCAAGCGCACCACCTTCGCCGACGTCGCCGGCATCGACGAGGTCGAGGCCGAACTCACCGAGGTGGTCGACTACCTGAAGAACCCCGAGCGGTACCGCAGGCTCGGAGCCAAGATGCCGCGCGGGGTGCTGCTCAGCGGCCCGCCCGGCACCGGCAAGACCCTGCTGGCCCGCGCGGTGGCCGGCGAGGCGGACGTGCCGTTCTTCTCCGCCTCCGCGTCCGAGTTCATCGAGATGATCGTCGGTGTCGGCGCCAGCCGGGTCCGCGAGCTGTTCGCCGAGGCCCGCAAGGTCGCCCCGGCGATCATCTTCATCGACGAGATCGACACCATCGGACGCCAGCGCGGCGCGGGCGGCGGCATGGGCGGGCACGACGAGCGCGAGCAGACCCTCAACCAGATCCTCACCGAGATGGACGGCTTCACCGGCTCCGAGGGCGTCATCGTGATCGCCGCGACCAACCGGGCGGACGTGCTCGACCCGGCGCTGCTGCGCCCCGGCCGTTTCGACCGGAGGATCACCGTCAGCCCGCCCGACCGGGAGGGCCGCGCCGCGATCCTGCGCATCCACAGCCGCAGCGTCCCGCTGGCCGGGGACGCCGACCTCAACCAGCTGGCCAAGGTCACCCCGGGGATGACCGGCGCCGAACTCGCCAACCTCGTCAACGAGGCCGCGCTGCTGGCCGTCAAGCGCGAGCAGGACGCGGTCAACGAGCGGGACCTCTCGGACGCCCTGGAGAAGGTCCAGCTCGGCGCCGTACGGCCGCTGGTGATGCCGCAGGAGGAGCGCGAGCGCACGGCGTACCACGAGAGCGGGCACGCGCTGCTGGGCATGCTCCAGCCCGGCGCGGACCCGGTCCGCAAGATCACCATCGTGCCGCGCGGCCGGGCGCTGGGCGTCACCCTGTCCACCCCGGAGAACGACCGCTACTCGTACACCGAGCCCTACCTGCGCGGCCGGATCATCGGCGCGCTCGGCGGGATGGCGGCCGAGCAGGTGGTCTACGGGGTGATCACCACCGGTGCGGAGAGCGACCTGGAGCAGGTCACCAACATCGCCCGCGGGATGGCCGGGCGCTGGGGGATGAGCGAGCGGGTCGGCCGGCTGACCGCGGTGCCCTCGGACCCGCAGGGCGCGTACGGGCTCTCCGCGGCGCCGACCACCCTGGACGCGGTGGACGAGGAGGCCCGGCGGATCGTCTCCGAGTGCTACGACGACGCGGTGCGGATCCTGACCGAGCAGCGGCACCGGCTGGACGCGCTGGCGGCGGCGCTGCTGGAGGCGGAGACGCTGGACGAGGCGGCGGCGTACCGGGCGGCGGGAGTGCCGCGGGACGGGGCCGAGGGGAAGTCGATCGACCGGGCGTGAAGTCCGGTGCCGGGGGCGCTCGCCGTGGTGGCGGGCGCCCCCGGTTTTCTTGTTTGTTCCCGTGCCGTGAGCCGTGTGCCGTGTGCCATCCCGTGCGTCGCCCCGTGTGCTGTTACGAGCGACGTCCCGTGTGCCGTCCTGTGCGTCGTCCAGCCGGTCGGCCCGGTCAGTGCGGCCGCTCGGCGACCAGGTAGCGGAACAGGTTCTCCATCCGGACCGAGCCGTCCGCGCGCAGGTACGGCTGGAGCGCCTCCTCCAGTTCCTTGGCCACCAGTGAGGCGCCGGAGAACTCCTCGGCGGGTTCGAACAGACCGGTGGAGAGCAGTCCGCGCACCGCGCTGTCGAGGTCCGGGTAGGCGAACGGGCAGCTCACCCGGCCGCTGCCGGCCGGGCGGAGACCGGCCGGGGCGAGCAGGTCCTCCAGCGCCCCGGGCGAGCTCAGTTCGAACGGGTCCCGCGCGGTGGTCCGGCCCGCCCGGCGACGGGCCACGTCCAGCACCGGGGCGCTCTCGCAGCGCTCCGGCGGGCCCCAGGCGGCCAGCACCACGTGCCCGCCCGGAAGGGTGAACCGGGCGGCCTCGGCGACCACCGGGCGGGATTCGGCGGCGCCGGGCAGCTGCTCGAAAACCGTCACCAGGGAATGGGCCGGCCGGGGGACGGCGGCGGTCGTCCGGGCCCCGTCGCACACCCGCAGCCGACGGCCGTGCGCCAGCTCGCGCAGCTCGTCCCGCGGCTCCTGCCCGGCGACCTGGGCGCCCCGGCCGGCCGCGAGCAGCAGGGCCAGTCCGGACCGGCAGCCCAGGCCCAGCACGCTGCTCGCCGGGCCGACCTCCAGACGGTCGTAGACCGCCTCGTAGAGCGGCACCAGCATGCGCTCCTGGATCTCAGCCCAGTCACGCGCCCGCGCGGGCCGGGCGGCTCCGGGCTGCGGGTGGTGCGGGCGTGCGCCCGTCGGCCCCGTGCCGGTCGGTCGTGCGCCCGTCGGTCCTGTGCCCGTCGGTCGCGCGGTCGTCGGCCCCGTGCCCGCCGGTCGTGCGGTCGTGCCGGTCGTGCCGGTCGTGCGAGCTGAAGCCATCGCGGCCTCCCATCCGGTCCTTCGGTGTGCTGCTACGGCTCCCCCAAAGTCCCGCCCCACACCAGCGAACAGCGGGTCGGGCCCGGCGTCCAGAGGGGTGCGGGGTGGTGCGCGGGTGTCGCGGTGGTGCGCCCCCGTTCGGTGATACCGATTCGAAACCGGGGGCCCGGGCCCCGTACCATTCGCCCCATGGCTAAGGCACCCGTTCTCACCCCTCAGGCGGAAGACTTCCCGCGCTGGTACCAGGACCTCATCAACAAGGCCGAGCTGGCCGACAACGGTCCGGTGCGCGGCACCATGGTCATCCGACCGTACGGCTACGGCCTGTGGGAGCGGATGCAGCAGGAGATGGACGCGCGGATCAAGAAGGCCGGCGCGCAGAACGCCTACTTCCCGATGTTCATCCCGCAGTCCTACCTGACCAAGGAAGCCGAGCACGTCGAGGGCTTCGCCCCCGAGCTCGCGGTGGTCACCCACGGCGGCGGCAAGCAGCTGGAGGAGCCGGTCGTCGTCCGGCCGACCTCCGAGACGATCATCAACGAGTACTTCTCGAAGTGGGTGCAGAGCCACCGCGACCTGCCCCTGCTGATCAACCAGTGGGCCAACGTGGTCCGTTGGGAGCTGCGCCCGCGCGTCTTCCTGCGCACCACCGAGTTCCTCTGGCAGGAGGGCCACACCGCCCACGCCACCTACGAGGACGCCCGCGCCTACGCGTCGATGATCCACACCCAGGTCTACGGCGACTTCATGACGAACGTGCTCGGCATCGACGTCGTGCTCGGCCGCAAGACCGCCAAGGAGCGCTTCGCCGGGGCCATCAACACCCTCACCCTGGAGGGCATGATGGGCGACGGCAAGGCGCTGCAGATGGGCACCAGCCACGAGCTGGGCCAGAACTTCGCCAAGGCGTTCAACACCACCTACCAGCTCCAGGGTGCCGAGCGCGAGTACGTCTGGCAGACCTCCTGGGGCGTCTCGACCCGCATGGTCGGCGGCCTGATCATGTCCCACGGCGACGACAACGGCCTGCGGGTGCCCCCGCGCCTGGCCGCCGTCCAGGCCGTCGTGCTCGCGATCAAGGGCGACGACGCCGTCATCGCCAAGGTCCGCGAGATCGGCGCCGCGCTGGAGGCCGCCGGCATCCGGGTCGTGGTCGACGACCGCACCGACACCCCGTTCGGCCGCCGCGCCGTCGACTGGGAGCTCAAGGGCGTTCCGCTGCGCATCGAGGTCGGCCCGCGCGACCTGGAGAACGGCACCGCGATGCTGGCCCGCCGCATCCCGGGCGGCAAGGAGCCGGTCTCCATCGACGCCCTGGCCGCGCTGCTGCCGGGCATCCTGGAGGAGGACCAGGCGCTGCTGCTGCGCCAGTCCCGCGAGCGCCGCGAGTCCCGCACGGTGGACGTCAAGACCATCGACGAGGCCATCGAGGCCGCGGCGACCGGCTGGGGCCGGATCTCCTGGGCCGACCTCGGCGTGGAGGGCGAGGCCAAGCTGGCCGAGCAGGGCGTCACGGTGCGCTGCATCGTCGCGGCCGACGGCTCGGTGCCGCAGACCGACGACCAGGACGGCAACGTCGCGCTGGTCGCCCGCGCGTACTGACCGTCCGATCGACGTTCGATGTTCGACGTTCGAGTCTGACGTTCGGTGTCCGGCTCCTGGCATCCGGTGTTCAGCGTCCGGTGTTCGGAGTTCGACGTCCGGCGGATGTCCCGCGGATGCCCGCCGGACATCCGCCGTGCGCCGGTAATGGCCGGGACCGGTGAGACCGGAGACATTTGCCCGGAATGCGGACGAGTAAGAATCCGGTAACTGTTCCGGGGGAGTCCCGGCGGCGGACATCCCTACTGGCCGGTCAACTCCCGGTATTAACGGAATAGCGGTACGGTGTACGGCCCGTGGCCCTGTCAATCCGACAGGCCCCCACGGGCCGTACGTCCTGGGTGGCGACAGCCCGCCCCCGGACGGAATTTCACCAGGCCCGCCGACGTCGCGACGGGCCGAAACCGGCAGGGGGTTGGTCTTGCGTCAGATCCGGAACGCGCAATTCGAGCGCGGCCTCGCATTCCTGGGAGTTCCCTGTGAATTCCCCCGGAACGAGAACATGCGGAACATCGGCTCGCACTCCATCGTTGGTCTAGCGTGAGCACGACACAGCCCCTCGTTCTCGCGGCCGAACTGGCCGCCGCCTGGAGCGACATCCAGGCCCACCACCAGGACCTTCCCGACCTCGCTTCGCCCGAGGCCCTGATCGGGGAGTCCTCCTCGGCCTGCGGGACGCGACTCGGTTTCGAGCGCCTCCTCCACGAGGCCGCCCACGGTCTGGCCGCGGCCCGGGACATCCGGGACACCTCGCGGGCCGGCCGCTACCACAACCGGCGTTTCCTGATGCTCGCTTCCGAGCTGGGCCTGGCGCACCCGGTCGAGCCGCACGCGAGCAGCGGCTTCTCCCAGGTGACCATGCTCAAGGAGACCCAGGAGCGGTACGCCGAGACCATCGAGCGCCTGGACCGTGCCCTCGGGGCGCACCAGGAGGCGGTGGCCGGTGAGGGCGCGACGCGTGCCTTCCGCGGCCCGGCGGCCCGGCACGGCTCGTCCGGGGGCGGTGTGCGGGTGAAGGCGGTCTGCGGCTGCGGTCGCAACGTCCGGGTCGTTCCGTCGGTTCTCGCGCAGGCGTCCATCGTCTGCGGCGCGTGCCAGCAGCCGTTCAAGATCGCGTAGGCGGTCGGTGTCCTGGCGGGACTGCTGTGCGGGCAGCGGTCCGGCCGAACGCGAACGGTGAGCAGTGCAGCAGAACGGCAGTACAGCAGGGCGCTGCGGCAGGACGCGCGGTGAGCGGTACGGCGGTACGGGCAGTGCAGCGGTACGGCAGCCCGCCGTGAGCAGTGCAGCAGGATGAGCGGTACAGCAGGACAGTGGTGACCCTTCGGGCCGGACCGGGAGCGGGGGCTCCCGGTCGAGCCCTGTGCGAAGGTCACGGCGGGACGGTCGGCCGCGACGGGGTGGTCGACTGCGGCCTGGTGGCCAGCCGAGTGGCCAAGGGTCCGCGTGCAGGCGGTTCTCGCCGGTGTGGCAGAATGGACAGCTGAGTACTCGGCAGCCGAGCAGGACCCCTCTCTCCTACGGCTGGCGTGTCCCTTGAGCGGTCCGCCCCGCAACCCCACGCGATGGCGAGCCCGCTCACCCACGTCAACACCAGGAGAATCCACTCCCGTGGCAGTCAAGATCAAGCTGAAGCGTCTCGGCAAGATTCGCTCCCCGCACTACCGCATCGTCGTCGCCGACGCCCGCACCAAGCGTGACGGCCGCGCGATCGAGGAGATCGGCATCTACCAGCCGACCTACAACCCCTCGAAGATCGAGGTCGACAGCGACCGCGCCCAGTACTGGCTGTCCGTCGGCGCCCAGCCGACCGAGCCGGTGCTCGCCATCCTGAAGCTGACCGGCGACTGGCAGAAGTTCAAGGGCCTGCCGGCTCCGGAGCCGCTGAAGGTCGCCGAGCCGAAGGTCGAGGACTTCTCGCACCTGTTCGCCAAGGCCGTCGCCGGCTTCGAGGACGCCACCACCGGTGTCGCCATCACCCCGAAGGCCAAGAAGTCGGACAAGGTCGAGGCTGAGGCCGACGCCGCCGCCGAGGCCTGATCGTGATCGAGGACGCCCTCGACCACCTGGTGAAGGGCATCGTCGAGCACCCCGACGAGGTGCAGGTGCGCTCGCGCAACCTGCGTCGGGGTAACACCATCGAGGTGCGAGTGCACCCCGATGACCTCGGCAAGGTGATCGGCCGGGGCGGCCGTACGGCGCGCGCGCTGCGCACCGTGGTCGGCGCCCTCGGCGGTCGCAACGTCCGGGTCGACCTGGTCGACGTGGACAACATTCGCTGACGCTGCTGCTCGTTCAGCCGTCAGGGCTTGTGAGGCCGACCGGGACGCATGTCGTCCCGGTCGGCCTTTCGCATTTCCACCCCCAATTCCATCCGCATCTTCCTCGCGTCACCGCTTCGTCGCACCAGTGCCCCGTCGCACCGGCGCTTCGCAGCCCGTCGCTTTTCGTATCGGCTCAGGAACTCCAGGAGAACGATCACCGTGCAGCTCGTCGTCGGCAGGATCGGCCGTGCCCACGGCATCAGGGGGGACGTCAGTGTCGAGGTCCGCACCGACGAGCCGGAACTCCGGCTCGGCCCGGGTGCCGTCCTGCTCACCGACCCCGCGTCGACCGGACCGCTGACCGTCGAGTCCGGCCGGGTGCACAGCGGTCGGCTGCTGCTGCGCTTCGCCGGCGTCAAGGACCGCAACGCGGCCGAGGCCCTCCGTGGCACCCTGCTCATCTCCGAGGTCGACCCGGAGGAGCGCCCCGATGACCCGGAGGAGTACTACGACCACCAGCTGATCGGCCTGGACGTGGTGCTGTCGGACGGCACCCTGGTCGGTGAGCTGACCGAGGTGCTCCACCTGCCGTACCAGGACCTGCTCACGGTCGAGAAGGCCGACGGGACGGAGGTGCTGGTGCCCTTCGTCAGCCAGATCGTGCCGACCATCGACCTGGAGAACCAGCGCGCCGTGATCACCCCGCCGCCCGGGCTGATCGACCCGGAGCAGGCGGAGGTCGTGGGGACGACCTCGGTCGAGTCCGCCGAGTCCGCCGAGCCTGCTGAGCCTGCTGAGCCCGCCGAGGGTTCGGAGGAGTCGGAGTGACCGGTCAGGAGAGCGCCGAGGACCGTCTCGGGAACGAGGAGACCGCCGCTGAGGGGCAGGCCGGGGCTGGGGACGGGGCCGGGGACGGCGTCGGTCCGGTCGGCGGCGCCGCGCCGAGTGGCGTGCAGAGCGGCATGAGGATCGACGTCGTCACGATCTTCCCCGAGTACCTGGAGCCGCTGGACATCTCGCTGGTCGGCAAGGCCCGAGCCCGCGGCCAGCTGGACGTGCACGTCCACGACCTGCGCGCCTGGACCCACGACGTGCACCGCACGGTGGACGACAGTCCGTACGGCGGCGGCCCCGGCATGGTGATGAAGCCCGAGCCGTGGGGCGAGGCGCTGGACGCGGTGATCGCCGGCGGGCCCGAGGGGCAGCTGCCCACGCTGGTCGTGCCGACCCCGAGCGGGCGCCCGTTCACCCAGGAGCTCGCCCAGGAACTGGCCGGGCGCCCGTGGCTGGCGTTCACCCCCGCGCGGTACGAGGGCATCGACCGCCGGGTGATCGAGGAAGCAGCCACCCGGATGCCGGTGGTCGAGGCCTCGATCGGCGATTACGTGCTGGCCGGCGGCGAGGTCGCGGTGCTGGTGATGGTCGAGGCGATCGCCCGGCTGCTGCCCGGAGTGCTCGGCAACGCCGAGTCCCACCGCGACGACTCCTTCGCGCCGGGCGCGATGGCCGACCTGCTGGAGGGCCCGGTCTACACCAAGCCCGCCGAGTGGCGCGGCCGGACGGTGCCGGACGTGCTGCTCAGCGGCAACCACGGCAAGATCGCCCGCTGGCGGCGCGAGCAGGCCTTCGCCCGGACCCTGGCGAACCGGCCGGACCTGGTCGAGCGCTGGCAGTACGGCGCCTTCGACAAGAAGGAACGGGAGGCGCTGAGCATCCTCGGCCTGGTCTGGGACGAGAAGCTCGGCCGATTTCGGTCCGCGACCGTTGATGTGGAAGAATAGGCGGCTGCTGTCTGTCGCTGGTTCCCTTCCGTAGGGAGCACGTGGACCGGCGCTCCCGCCACGGGGGGACCGCCGTCAGCCGATGCGGCCCGCAGCAGACCCCATTGTGACGATTTTCCGTGGGCGGCCCGTGGCGCCTGCGATGGAGAGCAACATGAGCAACAAGCTCGCTGCTGTCGACGCGGCCTCGCTGCGCACCGACATCCCGGCCTTCCGCGCCGGTGACACCCTGAAGGTCCACGTCCGGGTCATCGAGGGCAACCGCTCCCGTGTCCAGGTCTTCCAGGGCGTCGTCATCCGTCGCCACGGCGCCGGTGTCGGCGAGACCTTCACCGTTCGCAAGGTCAGCTTCAACGTCGGCGTGGAGCGCACCTTCCCGGTGCACACCCCGGTCGTCGAGAAGATCGAGGTCGTGACCCGCGGTGCGGTTCGCCGCGCCAAGCTGTACTACCTGCGTGACCTCCGCGGCAAGGCCGCGAAGATCAAGGAGAAGCGCGACCGCTGATCCACCGGCCCCCGGCCTCGCCGGGGGATCGGAACGCTCAGAGGGGGCCGAACGACCGCAAGGTAAGCTCACCCCCCGATGAGCACGCATGAACCACCCGCGGACCGCGACGGCAGTCCCGCACCCACCGGTGCGGACTCGCCGCCGCGGTCCGCGGTCGTTTCCGGGGGCGTCGGGGTGGCCGAGGCGTCCGGGGGCGCCGCGACGGAGCGGACCGGTGCCCCGGAACGGGCCGGCTCGGAGAGGACCGTTTCGGAACAGGGCCGCGCGGAGCAGGGCAGTTCGGAGTGTGGCGAGGGCCTGGAGGAGGCCGAGCGTTCCGCCGAAGACGGCCAGGACGGCCCGGACGACCGGGGCGACCAGGGAGACCCGGACGACCAGGGCGAGGACGCCGAGCGCTCGCGTTCGTGGGACCTGCTGCTGTTGGTCGGGATCTGCCTGGCGGCCCTGCTGCTGGTGAACGCCTTCGTCGCGCGTCCGTTCTCCGTGCCCTCCGGGTCGATGGAGGACACGCTGCATCCGGGTGACCGGCTGGTCGCCAACCAGCTCGCCTACTCCTTCGGAGGTCACCCTCAGCGGGGCGACGTCGTGGTCTTCGACGGAACGGGCTCCTTCCTCCCGGAATCGGTGAAGCCGGCGGGCTTCGTGGACGGCCTGCGCTCGTTCGCCCGGGACCTCGGGCTGGCCCCGGCCGGCGACACCGTCTACGTCAAGCGGGTGATCGGTGTCGGCGGGGACCGGGTGACCAGCACCGGCCCGGGCGCACCGATCACCGTCAACGGCGTGCCGATCGACGAGACCTCCTACCTGTTCCCGGGCGACGACCCGTCGAGCGTGGCCTTCGACGTGGCCGTGCCGGCCGGTGAGCTGTGGGTGATGGGTGACCACCGCAGTGCCTCCCGGGACTCCCGCGACCACCTCGGCGAGCCCGGTGGCGGCTTCGTGCCCGAGGAGAAGGTGATCGGTCGGGCGGACTGGGTGGTCTACCCGTTCTCGCGCCTGACCAGCCTGGACCGGCCCGCGGCCTTCGCCGCGATTGCGGGGACGGGTGGTCATGGGGGCCAGGGGTAGGGGACGGCTCGCCGACCGTCCGGCCGTCGGGGGACCGGAGGACCACGGCACGGCCGCCACCCGGACGGAAGGCGCTCGGGCGGCGGGCGGCGGACCGGCGGGTGACGGGAACGGCGGGAGGCCGTCGGGACGCGGCCGGGCCGAGCGCCGGCGCAGTGCCCGCAAGGCGGCCCGTCGGCGCAGGCGTTCGCTGGTGCGCGAGGTGCCGCTGATCATCCTGGTGGCCCTGCTGGTGGCACTGGTGATGAAGACCTTCATGATCCAGGTGTTCGTGATCCCCTCCGGGTCGATGGAGCAGACCATCCGGATCGGGGACCGGGTGCTGGTGGACAAGCTGACCCCCTGGTTCGGCAGTGAGCCGCAGCGCGGCGACGTGGTGGTGTTCAAGGACCCGGGCGGCTGGCTGGAGCACGACCGCAAGCCGTCCCAGGACGGCCCGGTGCTGGGTGCCGCCAAGCAGGTGCTGACCTTCGTCGGACTGCTGCCCTCCGACAACGAGCAGGACCTCATCAAGCGGGTGATCGGCGTCGGTGGGGACACCGTCGAGTGCTGCGACGCACAGGGGCGCCTCAGCGTCAACGGCCGTCCGGTGGACGAGTCCTACCTCTCGCCAGGCAACCCGCCCTCCCGACAGACCTTCAAGATCCAGGTGCCGCAAGGGCGGTTGTGGGTCATGGGCGACCACCGGGACGTCTCCGCCGACTCCCGCTTCCACATGGGCAATCCTGGACAGGGGACGATTCCGGAGAGCGACGTGGTCGGCCGGGCGTTCGTGATCGCCTGGCCGCTGGACCGCTTCCATCAACTCGATGCTCCGAGTTCACTCTCCTCTCTTGCCAGGGCGTCGCAGGCCGATGGAACTGGCGTGGAGCCGGTGCCCGTTGGGCCGGTTCCTGTGGAACCCCCGCTCGTTATGGGTGTGTTGGGCATCCTTCCGCTCGTCGTTCGCCGGTCGGGTCGGCCTCCGGAGTGAGCCGCGCCGACCGCGGCCCGGTCGAGCCGCGCGTGTGGGACCGCGAGCCGGATGCCTTGGAGTGATAGAGAAGTGCAGGTGCGGCCGGGAGTGGTTCCGGTCGCGGGCCGAGGCTGTGGTGGTGTCAGGGGAGTCCGCGGTGGGCAGCCCTGAGGCGTTCACGGTCGTGGTGAGCGTGGTGCCCGCTGTGCGGCACTCTGAGCGCGGGCGCGCGGGCGTCCGCACAGCAGGGAGGAGACGTTGTGGGGGATTTGGTGATCGGCGCCCGCTCGGGCGCCGGAGAGCCCGAGGGCCCGGGCCGTCGGGCGGACCGGTCCGCCGAGTCCGCGGCCTCCTCGGCCTCGGCTGAGGACGCGGCGGCCCAGACCGCCGACGGGCGGAGCGGCGCCGGGTCGGAGGACCCGTCGGACTCCTCGCACGCGGGGCCCGAACCCGCGGACGGGACGGAGTCGGAGACTGCGCCCAAGCCTCGCAAGCAGCGCTCGTTCTGGAAGGAACTGCCGATCCTGGTCGGCATCGCGCTGGTCCTCGCGCTGGTGATCAAGACCTTCTTCGTCCAGGCGTTCTCCATTCCGTCGGAATCGATGCAGAACACGTTGCAGGTCGGCGACCGCGTCCTGGTGGACAAGCTGACCCCGTGGTTCGGGGCCGAGCCCGAGCGCGGCGAGGTCGTGGTGTTCCACGACCCGGGCGGCTGGCTGAACGACGAGCCGACCCAGCAGAGCAGCAACTCCCTCCTCCGCGGTGTGCAGGACGTACTGAGCTTCGTCGGCCTGATGCCCTCCGCCAACGAGAAGGACCTGATCAAGCGGGTCATCGCGGTCGGCGGGGACACCGTCGAGTGCGAGGGCGAGGGGCCGGTCAAGGTCAACGGCGTCGCGCTCGACGAGCCGTACGTCTACCAGGGCAACACCCCCTGCGGTGACCACCCCTTCGGGCCGGTCAAGGTGCCCAAGGACCGGATCTGGGTGATGGGCGACCACCGCGCCAACTCGCTGGACTCCCGCTTCCACATGGACCAGCCGGGCGGCGGCACCGTCCCGGTGGACAACGTGATCGGGCGAGCCTTCGTGGTGGCCTGGCCGGTCAACCACTGGTCCACGCTGCCGGTGCCGGACACCTTCGACCAGAAGGGCCTGGCGGCGGCCGCGCCGCTGGCGCCCCCCGTGGCCGGTGCGGTGGGGGCTGTCGCCCTTCTTCCGCTGGTGCGCCGGGTGCGGGGTCGGGCGGAGCGCCGCCAGGAGTCCTGAGTCCCACCGGATCGTGTTCCACCTGGTTGTCGCCGGCTCTTGCGCGGGCCGTGGTACCGACGAGTAATCTGCTCGGACGTGCCACGGCCCGTCGGCTTTTCCGCCCGTGCCTCCGGCGTGCCAGTGGTGTTCTCCGGTCGGCCAGAGGTGGACGGTGTCGATGAGCAGTGTCGTGGAGCAGGCGGCCGACCGGCCCGTCGCACCCGCCCGTGGCCGCCGGCCCGCCGCGGTGCTTCAGGGCGTCGCGCTGGCACTCGGACTGGTGCTGATGATCGGCGGCTTCGCCCTCATCGCGATCGACTACCGGCCGTACAACATCCCGACCGCCTCGATGCACCCGACGCTGCGCGCCGGGGACACCGTGCTCGCCCGCAAGGTCGACGGCAGCGGCATCGGGCGGGGTGACGTGGTGGTCTTCCGGGACCAGGCCTGGGGCGGCGAGCTCATGGTCAAGCGGGTGGTCGCGGTCGGCGGGGACACCGTCGCCACCACCGCCGGACCCGAACACCGGCTGACGGTCGACGGACAGCCGGTGGACGAGCCCTACCTCGCGACGCAGGGCCGCCAGGGCGATTCGTTCAGCGTGACCGTGCCGCAGGGCCGGCTGTTCCTCCTCGGCGACAACCGGGTGGGTTCGCTCGACTCCCGCACCCACCTGGAGGTCGACGGCGGGACCGTCCCGGCCGAGGCCGTCGAGGCCAGGGTCGAGGCCACCGTGCTGCCCTTCGGCCGGATGGGCCTGCTCGACCGGGTCACCGACTTCGACGGGTTCGCGGGCCCGAACGCATCGCGGCCCGGTCCGCTGGAGCCGGCCGCCTACGCCAGCGTCGCGGGCGCGGCGCTGATCGTCGTGACCTCGGCGGTGGGCGGGGTGGCCGGCCTGGCCCGCCGGTTCCGGGGGCGCAGTTCCTGAACGGGACCGTCGTCGGACGGGCCGCTCTGCCGAACATCGCCCCGGACGGCCGCGCCGGGTGGCAGGATCGGTAGCGCCACCGATGCGAACGGAAGGAGCGTGGAGCGCCGCCATGACAGCACAGCGCCGCAAGGCGGCGCGGATCCTGCTGCTGGACGGGCTGGACCGCATCCTCCTCTTCCGCGGAGCCGATCCGGCCGACCCGGGAGAGACGTGGTGGTTCACGCCCGGGGGCGGCTTGGAGGCGGGCGAGGGCGTGCGCGAGGCCGCGGAGCGGGAGCTCGCCGAGGAGACCGGCCTGCGGGGTGTGGACCTGGGGCCCTTGGTGGGGTACGGCACGGTGTCGTTCTCCTTTCGGGGACAGCGCTACGAACAGGAACAGTGGTTCCACCTGGCCCGGACCACGGAGACGGGGCTGGACCACTCGGGCATGGGTGAGGACGAGCACGCCCAGCTGCTCGCGGCGCGCTGGTGGACGGTCGAGGAACTGAGGGGGACCACCGAGACGGTCTATCCGGTCGGTCTGGCGGACTTCCTGGAGCGACTGTTGGCCGAGGGCCCGCCGGTGGATCCGGTACGGCTCTGACCGTGGGTGTGGTGGTCCACAATGGGTGGACGCGACAAGTTGAGGGGACGCCTGGATGAGTGCCGAAGATCTCGAGAAGTACGAGACCGAGATGGAGCTCAAGCTCTACCGGGAGTACCGGGACGTCGTCGGCCTGTTCAAGTACGTGATCGAGACCGAGCGACGGTTCTACCTCACCAACGACTACGAGTTGCAGGTGCACTCGGTCCAGGGCGAGGTGTTCTTCGAGGTGTCGATGGCGGATGCGTGGGTCTGGGACATGTACCGGCCGGCCCGGTTCGTCCGCAAGGTCCGGGTGCTGACCTTCAAGGACGTGAACATCGAGGAACTCGCGAAGAGCGATCTGGAGCTGCCCTCGGACGAGTCCGGCTTCGGGAACTGACGTTGGACGACTCCGTCCCGCGTTGTCCAGCCGAATTTCGCGGGAACGGGTCTTCTCACCCCTGCGGGTGACAAAAGTTGTCCACAGGCCCGAGTTATCCACAGGGAAAGGGAATTCCCGGGCCTCGTCGCGAACATTGGTGCAGCCTCCTCGGCGGAGGTGGTCACCATGCAGCACACCATCGTGCAGGACCAGGCCGTACCGGACACGGCCGCAGCCGGGGAGGCCTCGCGGGCGATCCCGGACCGCAGCACCAGGGCCGGGCTCGGCCGCTACGGGGAGCGGGTCGCCGCCCGCCGACTCACGGAGGCCGGGCTCCGCATCCTCGACCGCAACTGGCGCTGCGTCGAGGGCGAGCTGGACATCGTCGCCCTCGACGGCGACACCGTGGCGGTCTGCGAGGTGAAGACCCGCTCCGAGCGGGGTTTCCAGCAGCCCACCGAGGCCATCGACCAGACCAAGGCCGCCCGGCTGCAGCGCCTGGCCGAGCGCTGGATGGCCGAGCGCTGGCCCGGTCACTTCGCCCGGCTGGCCGGCCCCGACTACGACCCGGGGCCCAGCGATCCGCAATGGCCACCCGCTCCACCGGGCGGGGTGCGGATCGACCTGGTCGCGGTGGTCAACCGGACGCGGGGTGCGGCCCTGGTCGACCACCTGCGGGGGGTGGTCTGAGATGGCCTTCGCCCGTACCTGTTCCGTCGCGCTGGTGGGCGTCGACGGAGTGATCGTCGAGGTCCAGGCCGATCTGGAGCCCGGGGTGGCCGCGTTCACCCTGGTCGGCCTGCCCGACAAGGCGCTCACCGAAGCCCGCGACCGGGTCCGCGCCGCCGTCGTGAACAGCGGCGAGGCCTGGCCGCAGCGCAAGCTGACGGTCGGGCTGAGCCCGGCCTCGGTGCCCAAGAGCGGCAGCGGCTTCGACCTCGCGGTGGCCTGCGCCGTGCTCGCCGCCGCCGAGCGGCTCGACCCCTCCGCCATCGCCGACCTGCTGATCATCGGCGAGCTGGGGCTGGACGGCCGGGTGCGGCCGGTCAGAGGGGTCCTGCCGTCGGTGCTGGCCGCCGCCGACGCCGGGTACGAGCGGGTCGTGGTCGCCGAGCAGACCGCATCCGAGGCCTCGCTCGTCCCCGGGGTGACGGTGACCGGAGTCCGCAGTCTGCGTCAGCTCGTCGCCGATCTGACCGGAGAGAGGGCGCCGGAGGAGCCGCCCGACCCGATCGGCGGCCGGCCGGATCCGCTGATGGCGGGCCTGATGCTGCCCACCGCGGGCGTGCGCGGCCTGCCCGACGACAGGGCCGTCCGGCTGGACATGGCCGACGTGGCCGGCCAGTACGAGGCCCGGCGAGCCCTGGAGATCGCCGCCGCCGGAGGGCACCACCTCTACCTGAAGGGCCCGCCGGGTGCGGGCAAGACGATGCTGGCCGAGCGGCTGCCCGCGCTGCTCCCGCCGCTGACCCAGAAGGAGGCGCTGGAGGTCACCGCCGTCCACTCGGTGGCGGGCCTGCTTCCGGCCGGGCGCCCGCTGATCGACACCGCGCCCTACTGCTCCCCGCACCATTCCACGACGATGCCGGCGATCGTCGGCGGCGGCAGCGGCCTGCCGAGACCGGGAGCGGTCTCGCTGGCCCACCGGGGCGTGCTCTTCCTGGACGAGGCACCGGAGTTCCCGGTCCGGGTGCTCGACGCGCTGCGCCAGCCGCTGGAGTCGGGCGAGGTGGTGATCGCCCGCTCGGCCGGATCGCTGCGGCTCCCGGCCCGCTTCCTGCTCTGCCTGGCGGCGAACCCCTGTCCGTGCGGCCGGTACTCGCGGCGGGGCGAGGGTTGCGAGTGCACCCCGACCATGGTCAGCCGCTACCAGGGGCGGCTCTCCGGGCCGCTGCTGGACCGGGTCGACCTCCAGGTCCAGGTGGCCCCGGTGACCAGGATCGAACTCATGGAACGGGACACCACGGCGGAGACCACCGAGACCGTCGCGGCCCGGGTGCTGGCCGCGCGGGAGCGGGCGGCGGCCCGGCTGGCGAACACCCCGTGGCGGACCAACGCGGAGGTGCCGGGACACGAGCTGCGCACCCGCTGGCCGCTCGCGTCCGGGGCGCTCAACGACGTGGCGCGGCAGTTGGAGCGGGGGTTGCTGACGGCCCGGGGCCTGGACCGGGTGCTCCGGGTCGCCTGGACGGTCGCCGATCTCGCCGGGCGCGACCGGCCGGACCAGCGGGACTTGCGCACCGCTCTGGTCCTGCGCACCGGGGTGGAGCAAGGACTGCCGCTGACCGAACGGGTCTTCGGCCGGCTCGGCGGCATCCCGGGGCAACGCGGCGGTCCGGGAGTAGGCAGGTCGAAGAAGACCGAGGCCCGGCACGAGCCGCGCGAGATCCGGGAGGGTGAGGCATGAACCGACTGTCGGGGCGGCCCCGAGTCCCCGGTGCGGTCGAGACCGAGACCGAGACCGAGACCGTTGCCGATGCCAACGCCCAGCCCGATCCCGAGCGCCTCGCCCGGGTGCTGCTCGGCCGGCTCAGCGAACCGGGGGACGCGGTGGTCGGCCGGTGGCTCGCCCGACTCCCCGCCGTCGACGTGGTCCAGGCGATCCGGGCCGGAACGGTGCCCGACCACCCCGGGCTGGACTCCACCCGGCTGGCGGGGTACCAGGCACGGCTCCCGGGGCTGGATCCGTGGCTGGACCTGAAACGGGTACGGGACGGCGGTGGGCGGTTCATCATTCCGGGGGACACGGAATGGCCCAGCCAACTGGACGACCTGGGCGACGGGCGCCCGGTCGGGCTCTGGGTGACGGGCACCGGCTCGCTGCGGCTGCTCGCGCTCCGCTCGGTCGCGATGGTGGGTTCCCGGGCCTGCACGGCCTACGGCGCCCACGTCGCGGGGGAGCTGGCGGCCCAACTGGCCGAGCGCGGCTGGGTGGTGATCTCCGGTGCGGCCTACGGGATCGACGCGGCCGCGCACCGCGGGGCGCTCGCGGTCGGCGGGATGACCGCCGCCGTGCTGGCCTGCGGCGTCGACGTGGCCTACCCCAAGGGCAACGCCGAACTGATCCGGCGGATCGGCGTTCAGGGCCTGCTGATCAGTGAACTCCCGCCCGGGGAGCACCCGAACCGCTTCCGCTTCGTGCTGCGCAACCGGGTCATCGCGGCACTCACCCGGGGAACGGTGGTGGTCGAGGCGGCGGTGCGCAGCGGGGCCCTGAGCACGGCCAGACGGGCGCGGGACCTCAACCGCCACACCATGGGCGTGGCGGGCCCGGTGACTTCGGAGCTCTCCGCCGGGGTGCACGCCCTGATCCGCAGCGGTGGCGCCACCCTGGTCACCGACGCGGCCGAGATCACCGAGCTGATCGGGGCGATCGGGGACGACCTGGCACCGCAGCGCAGCGGCCCGGTGCTCCCGCGCGACCTGCTGGAACCGGCGGTGGCCCGGGTGCTGGAGGCCGTACCGGCGACGGCCGAGGGTGCGCCGGTCGAGCGGCTGGCCCGGCAGTCCGGGCTCCCGCCGGACGAAGTCCTACAACGGCTCTACGAGTTGGGCTCGCTCGGCTTCGTGGAGCGGCACGGCGCGCACTGGCGCGTGGTGCGGAGGAGGTGAGCGCGCGGGAACGGAGAACACCTTGGCGCCGAGGGAACGCGCATCGGATCCGCTCGACTGACCTGCTGATCCGGTTCTTCCGATCGTTGCCCGGATCCGGGGCACCATCGCCACCGGATCGGGGGACGACCGAGTGGCGGTAGCGCTTCGCAGCGAGTTGGTCACGCTACGCTCCACATGCCTTCCCTATCAGCACATGACTCGGCAGAACGGCGCAGACCCACGCATGCCCACACACATTCCCGGACACAGGGTGACCGGTGGCACTCGGTCCTCGGGAGTGCCGCGGACCGAGCGGCGCCCCGCGCCCGACTTCCCGGCCAAGTCGGCGGGGACGATGGGAGGCCTGTCACGCCAGGGCGGTCGGTCGACGGTGGTGCCAGGCCAGCCGGCGGAGGCGGCTCGGGGTGCCGAGACGGCCCAGGGGGCCGACCCGGCCGGCAGCGTCGGGGCGCCCGCCTCCGCGCCCGCCGATGCGCCCCCCGGCGTGGGCGTGGCCGGTGCGCCCTGTCCGGCCGGAAACACGCCGGCCTCGGGCATCGCCCCCCGGGCCCCGGGTGCCGCCTCCCCGACGTTCGGCCCGTCGGTCTCCCCGCTCCGCCGGGAGCGGGGAGCGGCCGACGACCAGGGGCAGGACGCCCGGGAGGCCGCGGTCCAGGGGCGCACCGCGCTGGAAGAGCTCTGGCGCTCCTACAAGGTGACCGGAGACCAACGGCTGCGGGAGCAGCTGATCCTGCACTACTCACCGCTCGTCAAGTACGTGGCGGGCCGGGTCGGGGTCGGTCTGCCCTCCAACGTCGAGCAGGCGGACTTCGTCTCCTCGGGGGTCTTCGGGCTGATCGACGCGATCGAGAAGTTCGACATCGACCGCGCCATCAAGTTCGAGACCTACGCGATCAGCCGCATCCGCGGCGCGATCATCGACGAGCTGCGCGCCCTGGACTGGATCCCGCGTTCGGTGCGGCAGAAGGCGAAGGCGGTCGAGCGGACGTACGCCACGCTGGAGGCCCGGCTGCGCCGGACACCGCACGAGCCCGAGGTCGCGGCCGAGATGGGCATCGCGATCGAGGACCTGCACGCCATCTTCAGCCAGCTGTCGCTCGCCAACGTGGTGGCGCTGGACGAACTGCTCCACCCGGTGGGGGAGGGCGGCGACCGGCTGAGCCTGATGGACACCCTGGAGGACCACGGCGCGGACAACCCGGTCGAGGTGGCCGAGGACAGGGAGCTGCGCCGACTGCTGGCCCAGGCGGTGAACACCCTCCCCGAGCGGGAGAAGACGGTGGTGACGCTCTACTACTACGAGGGACTCACCCTCGCCGAGATCGGACAGGTGCTGGGGGTGACGGAGAGTCGGGTGAGTCAGATCCACACCAAGTCCGTCCTCCAGCTGCGCGCCAAGCTGTCGGACATCCGATAGGGCGCCCAGGGCGTCGGGATCTCCGACCGCCGTGGGCCGGCGGTCGGGAGCGAAGGGCCCAGTCCACCGGCCGTCCTGCACCCCCGTCCGATACGCCCACCCCTTTCCACGGACGCGCCGGCGCCTACCCGCTGGCACACCTGCGGACACGCCTGTGGGCGCACCTGTGGACACGCCCGCGGACACGCCTGCGGGCACACCCGTGCCGCCGGCTGATGCGCGGCGCCGTTTCGGCCGCAAGTAGGGCTCCGTACAGTGGGAGCGTGCCGAAGATCCGAGCGGCCACGGTGGCCGAGCATCGCCAGCTCCAGCGGGCAGCCCTCCTCGATGCTGCCCGCATCCTGCTCACCGAGGGCGGTATGGAGGCGCTGACCTTCCCCGCGCTCGCGGCGCGCACCGGGCTGGCGCGCTCCTCGGTCTACGAGTACTTCCGCTCCCGTGCCGCCGTGGTCGAGGCGCTCTGCGAGGTGGACTTCCCGCTCTGGGCGGCCGAGATCGAGGCCGGGATGGAGAGCTGCGACACCGCGGTCGAGCGGATCGAGGCCTACGTCCGGGGTCAGCTGGTGCTGGCCGCCGACCCCCGGCACCGCGCGGTCGTGGCGATCTCGGCGCTGGAGCTCGACGAGGCCGCGCGCGAGCGGATCAGGTCGGCGCACGGCAGGCTGGCCGGTCTGGTCGGGCGGACGCTGGAGGACCTCGGCCACGAGCAGCCCCGGCTCGCCGCGGCCCTGGTGCAGGGCGTCGTCGAAGCGGCGACCCGCCGGGCCGAGCAGGCCGCGGCCGGGGGCCGCGGCGGCTGTGCGACCGAGAGCCCCGAGGAGATCGCCGACGCGGCCGTCGCGCTGGTGCTGCACGGGCTGGGCCGGGCCTGAGCCCGACCCCGGCCCGCCGTCGGGCAGGGGTGCGCGGCGGGGTGTCCTACCCGCCCGGGCCGTCCAGCGGCAGAAGCCGTACGGTGCCTGCGCCGAACAGGGCCAGCGGGTCCAGGTAGCGGTTCCCGCGCAGCAGTCCCCAGTGCAGGCAGTCCCGCCCGGGGCAGTGCCGGCCGTCCGGGGCGAGCTGTCCGATGACCTGTCCGGCGGCCACGGCGGTGCCGACCGGGACGGTGCCGGTGACGGGGAGGTAGGTGGTCCGGAGCGGGGGAGAGCCCGAGCCCGGGTGGGAGACGGCCACCACCGGCCGTCCCGCCACGAGCCCGGAGAACACGACCAGCCCCGGTGCGGCCGCCCGTACCCGCGCCCCGGCGTCGGCGGCGAGGTCCACGCCCCGGTGCCCGGCGGCCCAGGGTTTCGCCGGCGGCTCGAAGCGGCCCAGCACTCCGCCGCGCCCGCCCACCGGCCAGGCCCGCGCACCACCCCGCCCGACCCCGCCATCCGCACTCGACACCCCGCCCGGACCCGGGACCCCGGCCACCCCGTTGCCCCCCGAAGCCGCAGAGGCGGTCGACGTTCCGAGCGGCACCGCTACCGCCATCACCCCCGCCGCCATCACCGCCATCACCACCATCACCACCACCATCACCCCCGCCACCGCCACGGACGGCGCCCCGGGCGCCCGCCGCCCGTCGTCCCGGACCACCCCACCGAACCACCCGCGACCAGTCATGCCCGAAGGCTCGCCGCCCGGCCGCCCCCGCACCACCCACATCCGGATTCCTGTGGACAAACCGCCCCCGCACCGGATCGCCATCCCCTTGACGGGTGTACGGGCGCCGCCATCCGGTGTACAAACGGCATACCGGCGACGGACCCGGGCAGGCACCCGACCGGCTCTGCCCCCGGCCCGCCCCGGCCGTCGCCCGGCCTCCCGGCCCCGCCCCGACTCCGCCGCAGGCCGCCCGACTCCGCCACGGAGCCCCGCCGGACCCGCCCGTCCTGGCCGTTTCCCAGGAGCTTCCCGGGTCGCCGCCGGGCCCCCGGCCACGCGTGGAGTCGCCCGCCCCTCGGCGCTTCCCGTACACTTCACACGCGACCCGGTCTGCCGGGTCGACTTCGCACGCCCCGCCACCGGTGGTCTGACGCGGTTCCTCCGCGGCCCCGCCAGGTGCGAGTGCCGCTCGGTCCGCCGAGCCCGACCGGCCCCTGGCCGGGCGGGTGGAAGCGGCTCGGCACGTTCGGGGCGTCAGGCGTGGCTGTCACCTGGCCGCCACGGACAAACCGAGCCTGACCCGGCTGTGGGCGATCGCTGCGACGCAGTGCCGCCGCCGGGCCGTAACACCAAGGAGCACGGCACATGGCCGTCGTCACGATGCGGGAGCTGCTGGAGAGCGGCGTCCACTTCGGTCACCAGACCCGCCGCTGGAACCCGAAGATGAAGCGCTTCATCATCACCGAGCGCAACGGCATCTACATCATCGACCTCCTGCAGTCGCTGAACTACATCGACCGCGCCTTCGAGTTCATCAAGGAGACCGTTGCCCACGGCGGCAGCGTCCTCTTCGTCGGCACGAAGAAGCAGGCCCAGGAGGCCATCGCCGAGCAGGCCACCCGCGTGGGCATGCCCTACGTGAACCAGCGCTGGCTCGGCGGCATGCTGACCAACTTCTCGACCGTCTACAAGCGCCTTCAGCGCCTGAAGGAGCTCGGCGAGCTGGACTTCTCGGACGTGGCCGGCTCCGGCCTCACCAAGAAGGAGCTCCTGGTCCTCCAGCGCGAGCACGACAAGCTGGAGAAGACCCTCGGCGGTATCCGCGACATGCAGCGCGTTCCCAGCGCTGTCTGGATCGTGGACACCAAGAAGGAGCACATCGCGGTCGGCGAGGCCCGGAAGCTGAACATCCCGGTCGTCGCCATCCTCGACACCAACTGTGACCCCGACGAGGTCGACTACAAGATCCCGGGCAACGACGACGCGATCCGCTCCGTCACCCTGCTGACCCGCGTGATCGCCGACGCCGTGGCCGAGGGCCTGAAGTCCCGCGCCGGTGTCGCCAAGGGCGACGCCAAGGCCGAGCCGGGTGCCGACCAGCCGCTGGCTGCCTGGGAGAAGGACCTCCTCGAGGGCGAGAAGAAGGCTGAGGAGGCCCCCGCCGCCGAGGCCGCTGCCGAGGCCCCCGTCGCCGAGGCCCCCGTCGCCGAGGCTCCCGCTGCCGAGGCTCCCGCTGCCGAGGCTCCCGCCGCCGAGGCCACCGAGGCGCCGGCCGAGCAGGCCTGACGTACCAAGGGTGAGGGGCACCCGCCGATACGAAGCCGGCAGGTGCCCCTCTCTCCCGCGCCGGGACCGAACCACCGGTCCCGGCGCTACTCCACGCAGACACGCGAGACGCGAGAAGAGATTCACACCATGGCGAACTTCACCGCCGCGGACGTCAAGAAGCTCCGTGAGCTCACCGGCGCCGGCATGATGGACTGCAAGAAGGCCCTGGACGAGGCCGAGGGCAACGTCGAGAAGGCCGTCGAGCTTCTGCGCATCAAGGGCCAGAAGGGCGTTGCCAAGCGCGAGGGCCGTGACGCCTCCAACGGCGCCGTCGCCGCGCTGATCGCCGAAGACAAGAAGTCCGGCGTCCTGGTCGAGCTGAACTGCGAGACCGACTTCGTCGCCAAGGGCGAGAAGTTCGTCGAGGTCGCCGACGCGATCGCCGCCCACGTCGCCAAGTCGGCCCCGGCCGACCTGGAGGCCGCCCTGGCGTCCGAGATCGAGGCCGGCAAGACCGTCCAGCAGTTCGTCGACGAGGCCAACGCGACCCTGGGCGAGAAGATCGTCTTCCGTCGCTTCGCCCGCTTCGCCGGTGACGGCTTCGTCGCGGTCTACCTGCACAAGACCAGCCCCGACCTGCCGCCGGCCGTCGGTGTCCTGGTCGAGCTGGACAAGGAGAACGCCGAGGTCGCCAAGGACGTCGCGCAGCACATCGCCGCCTTCGCCCCGAAGTACCTCTCCCGCGAGCAGATCCCGGCCGAGGCCCTCGAGAACGAGCGCCGCGTCGCCGAGGCCACCGCCCGCGAGGAGGGCAAGCCGGAGGCTGCCCTGCCGAAGATCGTCGAGGGTCGCGTCACCGGCTTCGTGAAGGAGAACTCCGTCCTGGAGCAGGCCTTCGCGAAGGACAACAAGAAGACCGTCCAGAAGGTCCTCGACGAGGCCGGCGTCACCCTCAAGGGCTTCGCCCGCTTCCGCGTCGGCGCCTGAGCCACGTTCCACCGGGTTCCCGGCCCCTCTAGGCTGGGAACCGCCCCCGCCCGCTGACCCGGGCGGGAGGACCGCCGAACGGGCTCACCCCGCACCCACCGTCAACGGGCGGGCTCGCGTCGGCACCATGAACGACGAGGAGGCCATTGCCGTGCAGGACACCGAACCGGTTCCCGCGGCAGTGGCCTCCTCGCGTGTACGCGCAGGCGGGGATTCCGCAAACCCGCGCCTGTGACCAGTAGGTGCAAAAAGGAGAAGTCCATGCAGGAGACGCAGGAGACCGCGCAGGACCCCAAGGCCGGCTCGCGCCGCCGGGTGCTGCTCAAGCTGTCCGGTGAAGCCTTCGCCGGTGGCGGCGGGCTCGGCGTCGACCCGGATGTCGTGCACGCGATCGCCCGTGAGATCGCCACGGTCGTCCGCGCCGGTACCGAGGTCGCGGTGGTCATCGGCGGCGGCAACTTCTTCCGGGGGGCCGAGCTGCAGGTCCGCGGCATGGACCGGGCCCGCTCCGACTACATGGGCATGCTCGGCACCGTCATGAACTGCCTCGCGCTCCAGGACTTCCTGGTCAAGGAGGGCATCGAGACCCGGGTCCAGACCGCCATCACCATGGGCCAGGTCGCCGAGCCGTACCTGCCGCTGCGGGCCGTCCGGCACCTGGAGAAGGGCCGCGTGGTGATCTTCGGCGCCGGTATGGGCATGCCGTACTTCTCCACCGACACCACGGCCGTCCAGCGTGCCCTGGAGATCCACGCCGACGTCCTGCTGATGGGCAAGAACGGCGTGGACGGCGTCTACGACTCCGACCCGCGCACCAACCCGGACGCGGTCAAGTTCGACGCCCTGGAGTACTCCGAGGTCATCGCGCGAGACCTCAAGGTGGCCGACCTCACCGCGATCACGCTGTGCAAGGACAACAACCTTCCGATGCTGGTCTTCGAACTGCTGGCGGAGGGCAATATCGCACGTGCGGTGAAGAGTGAGAAGATCGGCACACTCATCAGCCAGGATTCTGTCCGGGCCTGAGCAGCAACCAGCCGTACCGGACGGCGCCGACGCCGTGACCGGCCACCGCGCCGGGACCGGTCGGAACAACAGCAGATGAACCGGACAGGGAGACCACAGTGATCGAAGAGACCCTCCTCGAGGCCGAGGAGAAGATGGAGAAGGCCGTCAGCGTCGCCAAGGACGACCTCGCGGCCATCCGCACCGGCCGTGCGCACCCGGCGATGTTCGCCAAGATCGTCGCCGAGTACTACGGCGCCATCACGCCGATCAACCAGCTGGCCTCGTTCTCGGTGCCGGAGCCGCGGATGGCGGTCGTCTCGCCGTTCGACAAGACCGCGCTGAAGGCCATCGAGCAGGCGATCCGCGACTCCGACCTGGGTGTCAACCCGTCCAACGACGGCTCGATCATCCGCGTGGTGCTGCCCGAGCTGACCGAGGAGCGTCGCCGGGAGTTCATCAAGATCGCCCGTCACAAGGGCGAGGACGCCAAGGTCTCGATCCGCGCCGTGCGCCGCAAGGCCAAGGACGCCATCGACAAGCTGGTGAAGGACGGCGAGGTCGGCGAGGACGACGGCCGCCGCGGCGAGAAGGAGCTCGACGACACCACGGCCAAGTACGTGGCCATGGTCGACGAGCTGCTGAAGCACAAGGAAGCCGAGCTGCTCGAGGTCTGATGAACGACGCCCCTGACGCCCCCGGCTACTGGGGCCCGTCCGACCAGCAGTTCCAGCCCTACCGTCCGGCGCCGCAGCCGCAGGCCGCCCGTACCCCGGCCCATCCGGTGCCGGGGTACGGCGAGCAGCAGGCCCAGGGACACCCCGGCCACGGTGGCGGCCAGGCCGTGCCCCCGGGCACGCCGGGTGTCGGCCCGGGGGCGCCGGGCCTCCGTTCGGATCAGTCGCAGCAGCCTCCGGTGTACTGGGGCGGCGACGCGGAGGAGACTCAGGTCATGCCTCCCGTACCGGCCGACCCCGGCCCGCCGCCCGGCACGCCCGATCCCGGTCGGGCGGCCGCACGCGGCAGGCGCGCGGCCCCCGGGCGGCCCGCCGCCGGTGGACCGGCCGACCCCGCGGAGGGGCAGGCCAGGGAGTCCGGCCGGCTGAGCGGCCCGTTGTTCCGGGACGAGCAGTCCCAACCGGCGCCGCCGGGCGTGACGGAGACCGTCGTGCTGCGCGCGATATCCGACGACGCCACCCCCGCCCCCGGTCACGGCGCCATGCCGCACCCGGGGGCACCGGTGCATCCCGCGCCGCCGGCGAACCACCTGGCGGCCGGGCAGCCCCGCTTCGTGCCGTCGTCCCACCCAGGGCAGGAGACACCCGTGGCCGCCCAGCCCGCCCCGCAGCCGCAGCCGCGCAAGCAGCGCGGCGGCCGTAACCTCCAGGCCGCCATAGGCGTGGGCGTCGGCCTCGGCGCGGTGATCGTCGCTTCGCTGTTCGTGGTGAAGGCGCTGTTCCTGGTCGTCGTGATGGCCGCGGTGGCGGTCGGCGTCTGGGAGCTGACCAGCCGGCTCGCCGAGCGCAAGCAGATCAAGGCGCCGCTGGTCCCGCTGGTGGTGGGTGGCGTCGCGATGGTGGCCACCGGCTACTGGGCGGGCATCCAGTGGGCGGCGGCCTCGCTCGCGCTGACCGGCCTGGCGGTGATGGTCTGGCGGATGGCCGAGCCGCCGGAGGACTACCTGCGGGACATAACGGCGGGCGTGTTCACCGCCTTCTACGTCCCGTTCCTGGCCACCTTCGTGGCGATGATGCTGGCGGCCGGCGACGGTCCCCAGCGGATCGTGCTCTTCCTCATCGTGACGATCTGCAGCGACACCGGCGCCTACGCGGTGGGCTACAAGTTCGGGAAGACCAAGCTGGCCCCGACGATCAGCCCGGGCAAGACCCGTGAGGGCCTGGCCGGCGGCATCGCGCTCTCGATGCTGGCGGGCGCGCTGCTGATGGAGCTGATCATCGACGGCGGCAGCTGGTGGCAGGGCCTGATCCTGGGCGGCTGCGCGGCGGTCACCGCGACCCTGGGCGACCTGGGCGAGTCGATGATCAAGCGTGATCTCGGGATCAAGGACATGGGCACGCTGCTGCCCGGCCACGGCGGCATCATGGACCGGCTGGACTCGCTGCTGCCGACCGCCCCGGTGGTCTGGCTGCTGCTGGCGGCCTTCGTCGGGAGCTGACCCGCACGTACCCAGGCAGGGCCCCGGACGCCAGGCGTCCGGGGCCCTGTCCCGTACCGTCCCCGGGCCCGATGGCGATTCACCGCAATCCGCAATTCCAGGGTGAATAGGCCCCACCGTCCCCCGAAAACGAGCACTTGATTCGAGCGGAAGAGGCGATCGCGGTCCCCGGTGAGTCCACGGCCGGGAACCGGTGGGTCAATGCTCGGTAAGGTGCCGGCAATGCGCCTGGCACTTACGCAAATCCCCGGCGGGCCAGGACGGCGTGCGGCGGGAACCGGCGCGGGCCGCGGGTCGGCGGATACCCGCTGGTCCAAGGCGCCCGGGCCCAAATGGACGCCTGATCGTTACCGGAACTCGACTAAATATTCTCACGGTCGCATACGATCTCCCGCAGTGCGACGGGTCTCGCGCCGTGGCGGTGCGGCTCTGCGGCGAGGGAAAGTCGGCGGAATCGGACTTTCGGACACAACGCGCTTCCTTTCCCTCATTCCACGGTTTTCCCCCACCCCCACCTGGAGTTCCCGTGCCCGTCCGCCCGGCCCGTCTCGCCACCGCGATGCGCCCGCTCGCCGCACTGGCGCGCCGTCGCCGGCCCTTCGGGGGGCGGAGCGGCCGGGGCAAGAGGGCGCCGGAGGTCGTGGAGGTGCCGCCGACCCCGATCGAGCGGCTGACCCTGGCGCGTTCGGCCCGCGAGGACGAGCTGATCGAGGCCCTCACCGGGGTGACCCGCTGCGGTGACGTCCTGGCGGAGCCGCATCGCCAGCTCCTGCCGGGGCAGCGCCGGGACGGCAACCTGGCCGAGGTGGCCGAGGTGCTGGACGCGGCGGGCCTCGCACACGGCATCGTGCCCGACCGGCACCCGCGCCACCGGCTCGCGATATCCCCCGGTGACCGGGCGGCCGTGCTGGAGGCGCTGTCCGCCACGTTCGCCGGGCAGGCCGTGTACGCGGACCTGCTGGAGCACGGGCGCACCCTCGGCACCGTCCTGGCCGAGCAGCTGCCCGCCGCGGTGGCTCTGATGGAGGTCCCCGAGAGCACTCCGGACGACGAGCCGGCCGGCGAACCGATCGACGAGCCGGCCGGGGACGCCGCACCGGAGCGGAGCGACGCGTCGGACGAGGACGGTTCCCCGGAGGAGGAGCCCTGGCCCGCGGACCGGGTCAAGGGCGTGCGGATCTACCGGCCCGCGGCGATCGGAGCCCTGCTGTACGGCGCCGAGACCGGCTGCGACATCGAGTTCTGGGACTCCGCCGCGCCGTCCCCGGGCGCGATCGCCTCGATCGACGAGACCCCGCTCGGCTGGTGGGTGCCCTCGCTGGAGGCCACCGCGACGAAGACCGTCGACGGGCGGGCCTACCCGCTGCTCGACGTCTTCGCCACCGACCTGCCGGACCAGGTCACGTTCCCCGTCGACGCCGTGATCACCTGGGTCGACGACGCCGATCCGGCCTGGCAGGAGCGCCGGGCCGCCGCCCGGGCCCGGCTCGCCCACACCGCGGCCCCGATCGCCGCGGAGGACGGCGTCGCCGACAGCGGCATCGCGGGCGACGCCGACCAGCGCTTCCGCAATCGCGACGAGCTCCGCTACTGCCTGCGCGCGATCTCCGCCCACGCGCCCTGGATCCGCCACGTGTACCTGGTCACCGACGACCAGGTGCCGCACTGGCTGGACACCGAGGCGCCGGGCCTGACCGTCGTCCCGCACCGCGACCTGTTCGCCGGGGCCGGTGTGGGGCCGGTGTTCAACTCCCACGCCATCGAGAGCCGGCTGCACCTGGTCCCCGGACTCGCCGAGCACTTCCTGTACCTGAACGACGACGTCTTCCTCGGCCGCACCCTCGTGCCGGAGGACTTCTTCCTCGGCAACGGCCTGCCCCGCTACTTCCCCGACGGCCGGGTCGTCCCGCCCGGCGCCGCCGTGGCCGACGACTCGGTCTACGTCGCCGCGCTGAAGAACACCCGAGCCACCCTGGCCGCCTCCGTCGGCAAGACCTACCCCCGCACCCTCAAGCACACCCCGCACCCGCTGCGGCGCAGTGTGCTGGCCGAGAGCGCGGAGAAGTTCGCGGACGAGCTGAAGGGCACGGTCGGTTCGGCCTTCCGGGCCGCCACCGACCTGGCGCCGGTCACCCTGGCCGTCCACTACGCCCACGCGACCGCCCGTTCCGTGGAGGGGCAGCTCTCCGACGGTTACTTCGTCACCGACAGCACCGAGGACCTGGCCCGGCTCGCGGAGCTGCGGGAGGAGCGCTGGGCGGACTGCTTCTGCCTCGCCGACGGGACCCAGGACCAGTTGTCCCCGCAGGAGCAGGAGGAAGCCGTCACCGGATTCCTGCGGGCCTACTTCCCGGTCCCGTCCCCGTTCGAGAGCGCCGAGTCCATCGCGGCCGCCGAGGCCGCCGAGGCCGCTGCGGCAGCAGCCGAGGCCGCCGCGAGGGCCGCCGAGACCGCGGAGAGCGGAACGGCCGGCCCCGCCGGCCCGGAGGCCCACGGATCCGCCGCCGCCGAAGGGAAGTGAGCGGCCCACCCCGCTCGCCGGGCCACCGCCCGGGGCCGCCCGCGTCCCGTGCACGGCCGCCGGTGTCAACCCCGCGCTGACTAGGTGTGATAATCCTTCAAACGCCCTCGGGGGACGGGTGCGGGCGGGGTGGACGAAGGGGCGGGTGCGGGGTGGGGCGGGTGACGACCGCCGTGGCGGCGTTGGCCTTGACGCTGTCGCAGACATGGGTGGGTCCGGTGGCCCTGGCGACGGGGGTGAACCCGCTGTCGGCACTGAGAGCCGGGCCGAAGCCCCCGCCACCGCTGTCCGCGCGGGCGGTCGCCCGGCCCGCGGCCGTCGTCCAGATCGTCGCCCACCAGGACGACGACCTGCTGTTCATGAACCCGGACCTGTCCAACAGCATCCGGGCAGGCCTGAAGGTGACCACCGTCTACGTGACCGGCGGCGCGGCCGGCACCGGGGCGGCCTACTCCGCCCACCGGCAGGACGGCGCCCGGCTCGCCTACGCCCGCATGGCCGGCCAGGCGGCCGGCACCGGGGCCGGCGAGTGCACCGACGACCCCGGCCCGGCCTGCTGGGACCGGGAGGACTACCGCCCCGCCCCGGACGGCCCGGTCGCCGAGCGGTTCACCCTCAAGACGAACCGCTCGATCCGGCTGATCTTCCTCGACCTCCCCGAATACGCCGACTCGGCCTACCTCGGCGGCAACGCCCTGCGCCGGCTCTGGGAGACCCGGAACACCGCCACGCCCGCCCGGACCATGACGCTGGACATGGACGGCCCCGGCACCGTCTGGCCGCAGGCCTACGACGGCAGGCGGCTCGTCGCCGTGCTGCGCGCCGTGCTCGCGGACCAGGGCCCCACCCTGATCAGGCTGCAGGACCCGGCACCGGACCCGATGCTCTGGTCCTCCCACGCGGAGCACGACCACCCGGACCACATCTCCACCGCGTGGTTCGCGGACGCGGCCGTCGACGCCTACACGGCGACCGGGCGCCGGACGCTGGTCGAGCACTATCGCGACTACAACACCTGGTCCTCGCCGGCCGCCCTCTCCTCCGCGGAGACCGCCGACAAGCAGGCCACCTTCGGGCGGTACGCCGGGCAGGACGCCAGACTGCCCACCGGAGCCGCCTTCGCCGAGAGCGCGTACTCGTCCTGGCTGTCCCGGCAGTACCTGCGCCACCCCCGGTCCAGCCAGGTGGTGGCCGCCGACCGGGCCGGTCTGCTGCACGCCTTCGCCGTGGAGAGCGGGTCGCTGTTCGAATGGGCCGAGGACCGGGACAAGGTGTGGCGCGGCCCGGTCGCGCACGGCGGCCCGGGCGGGCCGCTGGCGGACGGCGTGACGGTCGCCCGCCGCCGGGACGGGGGGCTCGTGGTCCTCGGACAGCGGGCCGACACCGGCGAGACCGTCTCCCGCGCCCAGGACCCGGCCGGCGGGTGGACCTGGTCCGGCCTGGGCAGCCCCGACCCCGTCGCCCCTGCCGAGGCCTCCAAGCTCGACAACCCCGCGCTCCAGGTGAGCCTGCCCGCCACCGCCGCCGACGGCGAGGGCCGGCTGCACCTGTTCGTCCGCAACCGACGCGGCGGCATCAGCGGCAAGGCGCAGACCGGGCCCGACGGGCCGTGGGGGGAGTGGACCGACCTCGGGGGCGCGGGTGTCCAGGACGCGCCCTCGGCCGCCACCGGCCCGGACGGCCGGATCGAGCTGTTCGCCGTCGCCGCGTCGGCGAACACCCGCCCGACCGTCCTGCACTGGTCCCAGCCCGCGCCCGCCGCGCCCCTGGTGCCGGACCCCGGCTTCCCGGCCGTCGCCCCGGTCGGCGACGTCGGCGTGGGAAGCGACCCCGACGGCCGCCTGGTGCTGTTCTACCGGCAGCTCTCCGGCGATCCGGCGCCCGGCTCGGCCACCCGCTCGTACACGATGCGCCTCGTCCAGAGCGAGCCCGGCGGCCCGTGGACACCGGAGGCCGTCCCGGTCGGCGGCGGCCCCGACCACGGCGGCAGCGGCGAGCCGGCCGTGGCGTCGGGCGGCGGCTCCTCCCGGCAGCGGATGGTGGTGGCCGTCCGCAACCGGGACGGCGGCATCAGCGTCAACCGCCAGGGCGCCGACGGGCAGTTCGGCGACTGGAGCGACCTGGACGGCTTCGTCGTCGGGGCACCCGCCGCCGGTGTCGACCGCGACGGCCTGACGGACCTGGTGGCACTCGGCCCGGACGGCCGGCTGCGCCAGACCCGGCAGCGGCCGGACGGCTCGTTCGGCGGCTGGAGCATCGTCGGGGGCCCGGACCTCCGGACCCTCCGCAGGTGACCGGTGCCCGCGCCCGCCCGCGCGGGCCCGGCGGACTTCCGGCGTCTGCGACACTTGAGGAACCATGCCTAAGCCCGGAGAACTCACGTTTGTCGCGCCGCGCGGCGCCAAGCCCCCGCGACACCTCGCCGACCTGAGCCCCGCCGAGCGCAAGGAGGCCGTCGCCGAGCTGGGCGAGCAGCCGTTCCGCGCCAAGCAGCTCTCCAACCACTACTTCGGCCGGATGTCGAACGACCCGGCGAGCTGGACGGACATCCCCGCCGCCAGCCGGGAGAAGCTCACCGAGGGCCTGCTGCCCGAGCTGATGTCGGTGGTCCGGCACGTCTCCTGCGACGACGACGCCACCCGCAAGACGCTCTGGAAGCTCTTCGACGGCACCCTCGTGGAGTCCGTGCTGATGCGCTACCCGGACCGGGTCACCATGTGCATCAGCTCGCAGGCCGGCTGCGGCATGAACTGCCCGTTCTGCGCCACCGGTCAGGCCGGGCTGACCCGCAACCTCTCCACCGCCGAGATCGTCGAGCAGATCGCCGCGGGGATGCGCGCGCTCAGGACCGGTGAGGTCCCCGGTGGTGAGACGCGGCTGTCCAACGTGGTCTTCATGGGCATGGGCGAGCCGCTGGCCAACTACAACCGGGTGCTGGCCGCGATCCGCCGGCTGACCGACCCGGCGCCGGACGGCTTCGGCCTGTCGCAGCGCGGCATCACGGTCTCCACCGTCGGCCTCGTCCCGGCGATGCACCGGTTCGCCGACGAGGGCCTCAGCTGCCGCCTGGCGCTGTCGCTGCACGCCCCGGACGACGAGCTGCGCGACGAGCTGGTGCCGGTGAACACCCGGTGGAAGGTCGCCGAGGTGCTGGACGCGGCCTGGAACTACGCGGAGAAGTCCGGCCGCCGGGTCTCCATCGAGTACGCGCTGATCAAGGACATCAACGACCAGGCCTGGCGGGCCGACCTGCTCGGCCGGCTGATCAAGAACCGCCGGGTGCACGTCAACCTGATCCCGCTGAACCCGACGCCGGGTTCCAAGTGGACGGCCTCCCGGCCGGAGGACGAGCGGGAGTTCGTCCGCCGGCTCCAGTCGCACGGCGTGCCGACGACCGTCCGCGACACCCGTGGCCAGGAGATCGACGGCGCCTGCGGCCAGCTCGCCGCGGCGGGCTGAGCCCGCCCGTACGGAGCCGCTACCGGAGGCCGGCCGCCGCCAGCGCGGCGGTCGCCCCACCGGTCAGCAGCAGTGTGCTGCCCACGGCGAGGGTGCGCAGCGCGACCGCGCCGAACAGCAGCCGGGGCGAGGTGCCGAGGCGCAGCAGCGCTTCGGTGACCTCCCGGCGGTCGGTGCGGACCTCGGCGAGCCGGGCGAGCAGCGCCGCGACGGCGCAGCCGAGCACCAGGCAGGCCTCGACCGCGGGCAGCGCGTCGGCGCTGTCGGGCGTGCCGATCCAGTAGCGGATGGTGGTGAGCACCATGGCGACGGCGAGGGTGAGCACGGCCAGTGGCGCGCCGAGCCGACGGGCCTGGGCGGTGAGCCCGCGTCCGGCCAGCAGCCGCAGCGGGGTGGGCCGGCCGACGGCGAGCAGCCGTCCGGCCCAGGCCAGCAGCGGGCCGGTGAGCAGGGCGAGGCCGAGCGCGCCGGCGGCCCAGCCGCCGAGGGCGGCGGTGCTGGTGGTGCCGAGTCCGGCGGGCAGGCGGATGGGGCGGCCGTCCGCCTCGGCGCCGGGGCGCAGCGCGATGAGTTCGAGCGCGGCGCCGATCACGCCGAGCCCGGTGGCCAGGGCGATCCGCCAGACGCCGAAGCCGGTCGGGGCGGGGACCCGGGCGCCGGGCAGGGTGTCGGTGACGGGCATCGCGCAGGCGGCGGCGGTGCCGGCGGTGAGCGGGACCAGGGCGAGCAGGGCGATCGGCGCGGCGGCCGGCAGCGGTACGCCCATGCCGAGGTCGGCGGCGAGCGTGGGCCCGGCGACGTCGTTGCGCAGTACCAGGAAGAGCAGCAGGGCGAGCACACTGCCGAGGGTGCAGGCGAGCGCGACCTCCCCGGCGACCAGGGTCCGGATCCGGAGCGAACCGGCCCCGGCGGCGGTGAGGCCGGCGATCCGCTCGGGCCGCCGGGCGGGCACCGCGCGGGCGGCGACGGCCGCGAACCAGGCGACGGCGGCGAGCGGGGGCAGGCACCAGAGCAGCCGGACCAGCGGGTCGCCGCCACCGGTCGGGTCGCTCATCGCCCGGCCGAGGGAGCGCAGCAGGAAGGCGGCGACCACGGCGGCGGCCAGCGTGGTGAGCAGCCAGCGGCCGAGGTCGGACACCCGGTAGCCCCGGGCCAGACGGAGATAGAACACGTCGACTCTTTCAGCGGCTCGGCGTCGTCAGCGGTGGGTGGCCGTGACGGCCGGCGCTCCGGCGGTCCCGGGGGCGGCCGGGCCGCGCGGGACGGGGGCGACGGGGGCGGTGAGCCGCCCGTCGACGAGGGCGACGGCGCGGTCCGCGAACCGGACGAGCTCGGGGTCGTGGGTGGCCAGGACGAGGGTGAGCTGGTGCGATCGGGCCGCGCTGGTCAGTATCCGCATGACCTGGTCGGCGGCCTCGCGGTGCAGCGGCGCGGTGGGGTCGTCGGCGAAGACCACGGGCGGCAGCGGGGCCAGGGCGCGGGCGACGGCGACCCGCTGGCGCCGGCTCTGGACCAGCCGCTCGGGGCGCAGCCGGGCGCAGTCGCCGACGTCGAGGCGCTCCAGCCATTCGTCGGCGGCGGTGTAGGCGGCCTTGTTGCCGGCTCCGGCGAGCAGCAGCGGCAGGGCGACGTTCTCCCGGGCGGTCAGTTCGGGCACCAGGTGCGGCTCGGATCCGACGAAGCCGAAGCGGTCGCGGCGCAGCCGTTCGCGGCCGGCCCGGGCGAGGGTGTGCACGGGGGAGCTGTTGAACCAGACCTCGCCCTCGTCGACCGGGAGTTGCGCGGAGAGGCAGCCGAGCAGGGTGCTCTTGCCGGAGCCGCGCGGGCCGGTGACGGCGAGCACCTCGCCGTCGCGGACGCCGATCGAGATGCCGCGCAGGGCGGGGGTGCCGTCATGGGACTTGACGATCCCTCGGGCCCACAGCACGTCGTTGTCAGGCGGTGCCGCTGACATGAGGATCCATCCTGGGTGGCCGCAGGGATATGACAGTCGTCAGATTAGAACGACCGGGGCTGGTCGCGGTTGCGGCGCACTGGTCCATCACGGGCAAATCACCCGCATTCAGGCATGTTTGGTCGTACGACTGTGATGTTGAGCGGACCGGGAGACGCCGAAGGGCGGCCCCGCGGGGAGCGGGGCCGCCCTTCGGCGGAGGGTGGGGAAGAAGGCTCAGGGGATCAGATCTTCGCCCACGCGTCGGTCAGGCTGGTCCGCAGGATCTGCTCGATCTCGTCGAAGGTCGACTGGTCGGAGATCAGCGGCGGGGCCAGCTGGATGACCGGGTCGCCACGGTCGTCGGCGCGGCAGTACAGGCCGTTGTCGAAGAGGGCCTTCGACAGGAAGCCGTAGAGGACGCGCTCGACCTCTTCGTCGTTGAACGACTCCTTGGTGGCCTTGTCCTTCACGAGCTCGATGCCGTAGAAGTACCCGTTGCCGCGGACGTCGCCGACGATCGGCAGGTCGCGCAGCTTGTCCAGGGTGCCCAGGAACGCCGACTCGTTGTCGAGCACGTGCTGGTTCAGGCCCTCGCGCTCGAAGATGTCGAGGTTGGCCAGCGCCACCGCGGAGGAGACCGGGTGGCCACCGAAGGTGTAGCCGTGCAGGAAGGTGTTGTCACCCTTGTAGAACGGCTCGGCCAGGCGGTCCGAGATGATCGTGGCGCCGATCGGGGAGTAGCCCGAGGTCATGCCCTTGGCGCAGGTGATCATGTCGGGCTGGTAGCCGAACTTGTCGGCGCCGAACATGGTGCCCAGGCGGCCGAAGGCGCAGATGACCTCGTCCGAGACCAGCAGCACGTCGTGGCGGTCGCAGATCTCGCGCAGGCGCTGGAAGTACCCGGGCGGCGGCGGGAAGCAGCCACCGGCGTTCTGCACCGGCTCGACGAAGACGGCGGCGACGGTCTCGGCGCCCTCGTTGAGGATGGCCACCTCGATCTCGTCGGCGCACCAGCGGCCGTAGGCCTCGGGGTCGACCGTGCCGTCGGGGCCCTCGAGGAAGGCCGGGGCGCGGTAGATGTTGGTGTTCGGCGCCTTGTGGGTGCCCGGCACCAGCGGCTCGAACGGGGCCTTCAGGCCCGGCAGGCCGGTGATCGACAGGGCGCCCTGGGGGGTGCCGTGGTAGGCGACGGCGCGCGAGATGACCTTGTACTTGGTCGGCTTGCCGGTCAGCTTGAAGTACTGCTTGGCGAGCTTCCAGGCGGTCTCGACGGCCTCGCCGCCACCGGTGGAGAAGAAGACCTTGTTCAGGTCGCCCGGGGCGTAGTTGGCCAGGCGCTCGGCCAGCTCGACGGCCTTCGGGTGGGCGTAGCTCCACACCGGGAAGAAGGCGAGCTCCTTGGCCTGCTTGGCGGCGGCCTCGGCGAGCTCCTCACGGCCGTGGCCGGCCTGGACGACGAACAGGCCGGCGAGGCCGTCGAGGTACTTGCGTCCCTTGTCGTCCCAGACGTAGGTGCCCTCGCCCTTGACGATCGTCGGCACGGGGGAGTTCTCGTACGACGACATGCGGGTGAAGTGCATCCACAGGTGGTCGTAGGCGGTCTTGGAAAGGTCCTTCTGCGCCGGGTCGGCTGTCATCGGGTGCCCCAGGTGTAGGTCTGTTTCCGGAGCTTCAGGTAAACGAAGCTCTCGGTGCTCCGCACGCCGGGAAGGGCGCGGATGCGCTTGTTGATCAGTTCGAGCAGGTGCTCGTCGTCCTCGCAGACCAGTTCGGCCAGGAGGTCGAACGAGCCTGCGGTGCAGACGACGTAGTCGACCTCGTCGAGGGCGGCCAACGCGTCGGCGACGGGCTCGATGTCGCCCTCGACCCGGATTCCGACCATCGCCTGGCGGGTGAAGCCGACGGTGAGCGGGTCCGTGACGGCGACGATCTGCATCACGCCCTGGTCGAGCAGCTTCTGGACGCGCTGCCGCACGGCCGCCTCGGACAGGCCGACGGCCTTGCCGATGGCGGCGTACGGGCGGCGCCCGTCCTCCTGGAGCTGCTCGATGATCGCCTTGGAGGCGGCGTCGAGGGGAACGCTGGCGTTCCGGTCGCGGTTGGCCACGCGGCCACTGTGCCTGATCGCCTCTGCGTTCGCAAGCTTGGAAAATGCTGATTTCGTCGTGATCTTGGAAATCACATGCGGATTTCATTGCCCAAGCGCACTCGACCTGTCGATACCGACAGTCGGTTGGTTACCCTGGCACGGTACGCGCGCGAACCCCGAGGGGCGGCGCGCGTACCGCCACCAGTGGACCGCGCCGTCCCGGGCCCGGCCACTCGGGACCCTTCGTACGCCGGTTGGTCCGACGTACCATGGCGCCGGAATCTGCAACGCCGCAGGCCCAGACCGAGGAGAGATCCGTGAGCGACCTTCGCACGCTGCGCAACTACATCAACGGTGAGTTCGTCGACGCGGCTGACGGCCGCACGCTCGACATCGTCGACCCGACCACCGGCGAGGTCTACGCGACGTCGCCGCTGTCCGGTGCCGCTGACGTGGACGCCGCGATGACCTCCGCCGCCGCCGCGTTCCCGATCTGGCGCGACTCCACCCCGAGCACCCGGCAGAAGCTGCTGCTCAAGATCGCCGATGCCGTCGAGGCCCGCGCCGACGAGATCGTCGACACCGAGGTCCGCAACACCGGCAAGCCCCGCGCGCTGACCCTCTCCGAGGAGATCGGCCCGATGGTGGACCAGATCCGCTTCTTCGCCGGTGCCGCCCGCCTGCTGGAGGGCAAGGCCGCCGGTGAGTACATGGACGGGATGACCTCGATCATCCGCCGCGAGCCGGTCGGTGTCTGCGCCCAGGTCGCGCCGTGGAACTACCCGATGATGATGGCCGTCTGGAAGTTCGCCCCGGCCATCGCCGCGGGCAACGCCGTCGTGCTGAAGCCCTCCGACACCACCCCGGCCTCCACCGTGCTGCTGGCCGAGATCATCGGCGGCATCCTCAAGGACATGGAGCTGCCGGCCGGCGTCTTCAACGTCATCTGCGGCGACCGCGAGACCGGCAAGCTGATGGTCGAGCACAAGACCCCGGCGATGGCCTCCATCACCGGTTCGGTGCGCGCCGGCATCTCGGTCGCCGAGTCGGCCTCCAAGGACGTCAAGCGCGTCCACCTGGAGCTGGGCGGCAAGGCTCCGGTCGTGGTCTTCGAGGACGCCGACATCGCCGAGGCCGTCGAGGGCATCTCGGTGGCGGGCTACTTCAACGCGGGCCAGGACTGTACCGCCGCCACCCGCGTGCTGGTGCACGAGTCGATCCACGACGCCTTCGTCGAGGCGCTGGCCAAGGCCGCGGCCGAGACCAAGACCGGCGGCGTGGACGACGAGGACGTGCTCTACGGCCCGCTGAACAACGCCAACCAGCTGAAGCAGGTCTCCGGCTTCATCGAGCGGCTGCCCGCCCACGCCAAGGTCGAGGCCGGTGGCCACCGGGTCGGCGACCAGGGCTACTTCTACGCCCCGACCGTCGTCTCCGGCCTGAACCAGGACGACGAGATCATCCAGAACGAGGTCTTCGGCCCGGTCATTACCGTGCAGAAGTTCTCCGACGAGGACCAGGCCGTCGAGTACGCCAACGGCGTCGAGTTCGCGCTGGCCTCCTCGGTGTGGACCAAGGACCACGCCCGCGCCATGCGGATGTCGCGCCGCCTGGACTTCGGCTGCGTGTGGATCAACACCCACATCCCGCTGGTCGCCGAGATGCCGCACGGCGGCTTCAAGAAGTCCGGCTACGGCAAGGACCTCTCGGCGTACGGCTTCGAGGACTACACCCGCGTGAAGCACGTCATGACCGCGATCTGATGATCGCCTGAAACGATCGTGGGCCCGGGTCTTCTCGACCCGGGCCCACAGTCTTTGCATCCTGTCGACCGTTGGCGCGACCGGCTGACACGATGGAACTGCCCATCGGGGACGGCCCGCCCTAGCCTTACCGGCATGAGCATCCCCACCGCTGACTCAGCCGCCGGCCAGGCCGTCAAGGCCGCCGACCGCGCGCACGTCTTCCACTCGTGGTCCGCCCAGGCGCTGATCGACCCCCTCGCGGTGGCCGGCGCCGAGGGTTCGTACTTCTGGGACTACGACGGCAACCGCTACCTCGACTTCTCGTCGCAGCTGGTCAACACCAACATCGGGCACCAGCACCCGAAGGTGGTCGCCGCGATCCAGGAGCAGGCGGCGAAGCTCTGCACCATCGCGCCCGGCTTCGCGGTCGAGTCGCGCAGCGAGGCCGCCCGGCTGATCGCCGAGCGCACCCCCGGCGACCTGGACAAGATCTTCTTCACCAACGGCGGCGCCGAGGCCAACGAGAACGCCATCCGGCTGGCCCGGCTGCACACCGGCCGCCAGAAGGTGCTGTCCGCCTACCGCTCGTACCACGGCGCCACCGCCAACGCGATCGCCCTCACCGGCGACCCGCGGCGCTGGGCCAACGAGACCGGCGTCTCCGGCGTGGTGCACTTCTGGGGGCCGTACCCGTACCGCACCAACTTCCACGCCGAGAACGAGGCGCAGGAGTGCGAGCGCGCGCTGGAGCACCTGGAGCAGGTGATCGCGTTCGAGGGGCCCGGCACCGTCGCGGCGGTCATCCTGGAGACGGTGGTCGGCACCGCGGGCGTCCTGGTCCCGCCGGCCGGCTACCTGGCCGGGGTGCGGGAGATCTGCGACCGCTACGGGATCGTGTTCATCCTGGACGAGGTGATGGCCGGCTTCGGCCGCACCGGCGAGTGGTTCGCCGCCGACCACTGGGGCGTCACCCCGGACCTGCTCACCTTCGCCAAGGGCGTCAACTCGGGCTACGTGCCGCTGGGCGGCGTGGCGATCAGCGCCGAGATCGCGGCCACCTTCGCCGAACGGGCCTTCCCCGGCGGGCTCACCTACTCCGGCCACCCGCTGGCCTGCGCCTCCGCGGTGGCGACCATCACCACCATGGCGGAGGAGGGCATCGTCGAGAACGCCAGGCACATCGGCGAGACCGTGCTCGGCCCCGGCCTGCGCGAGCTGGCCGAGCGGCACCCGTCGATCGGCGAGGTCCGCGGCCTCGGCGTGTTCTGGGCGCTCGACCTGGTGAAGGACCGGGAGACCCGCGAGCCGCTGGTGCCCTACAACGCGGCCGGCGCCGACAACGCGCCGATGGCCGAGCTGGCCGCCGCCTGCAAGCAGCGCGGGCTCTGGCCGTTCGTCAACATGAACCGCTTCCACGTCGTCCCGCCGTGCACCGTCACCGAGGAGGAGGCCAAGACCGGCCTCGCGGTGCTGGACGAGGTGCTGTCGCTCACCGACGCGCACACTGTCTGACGTACCTACCAGGACGGCCCCGTGCACCCGTGTGCCCGGGGCCGTCCCACGCTCCGGAAGGCCGCTCATGCCCAGCAGCTCCACCCTGACCCGCCGCCCCGTCGGCCCCCCGTCGTTCCGCCGCCGCTCCGTGCTCGGCGGGGTCGCGCTGCTCGGCGCCGGCACGCTGACCGGCTGCGGCATCCCGTCCGCGTACGTGGACGAGGACCGCCGCTCGGCGCCGGACCGCTCGGAGAGCGACAAGCGGCTCGCCTTCTCCAACTGGACGCAGTACATCGACACCGACGACGCGGGCGGGCGGCCGACCCTGGACGCGTTCGGCGCGGAGAGCGGCATCGCGGTCGCCTACACCGAGGACATCAACGACAACGACGAGTTCTTCGGCAAGATCAGCCCGGTGCTCACCCAGGGCGCCGCCCCCGGCCGGGACCTGATGGTGATCAGCGACTGGATGGCCGGCCGGTACGTCTCGCTGGGCTGGGTGCAGGCCATGGACCGGGCCAACCTGCCCAACGTCACCGCCAACCTGGACCCGCAGCTCGCCGACCCGGCCTTCGACCCGGGGCGCAGGCGCAGCGTGCCGTGGCAGTCCGGGATCACCGGCATCGCCTACAACCGCAAGGCGCTCGGCCGGGAGATCAAGTCCACCGCCGACCTGTGGGCGCCCGACCTCAAGGGCAGGGTCACGCTGTTCGCCGGGCTGGACGAGGCGCTCGGGCTGCTGATGCTCTCCCAGGGCGCGGACATCGCGAACTTCGGCGACGACGACGCGCGCAGGGCGATGGACCTGGTCCAGAAGTCGGTGGACAGCGGCCACGTCCGGCGCTTCACCGGCAACGACTACACCAGCGACCTCGCCTCCGGCGCGGCGCTCGCCTGCCAGGCCTACTCCGGCGACGCCGTCCAACTCACCGCCGAGAACCCGGACATCGAGTTCGTGGTGCCCGAGGAGGGCGGCGAGCTGTGGGCGGAGAGCCTGATGATCCCCAACCGGGCCGCCCACAAGCGCAACGCCGAGCTGCTGATCGACTACTACTACCGGCCCGAGGTGGCCGCCGAACTCGCCGCGTTCGTCCAGTACATCTGCCCGGTGCCGGCCGCCCGCGAGGTGCTGGCGGCCAGCGGGGACAAGGACAAGGCCGAACTCGCCGAGAACCCGCTGGTGTTCCCGACCGACGAGATGCGCGAGCGGCTGCACACGATGCGCGACGTCACCTCGGCCGAGCGGCCCGAGCTGCACAAGGTCTGGGGCCGCATCACCGGGGTGTGAGGCACGGGCTCAGCGCCGCACCGCGTCCAGGGCGAGCAGCGCCACGTGCAGGGAGAGGCAGGACTCCACCTGGTCGAGGTCGACGCCGAGGATGCGCTCGACCTTGTGCAGCCGGTCGTAGAAGGACGGCCGGGACAGGTGCGCGGCGTCCGCCGCGGCCGACTTGTTGCGGCCCTGCTCCAGGTAGATCCGCAGCATCTGCACCAACTGGCCGTTGTGCTCCGCGTCGTGGGCCAGCAGCGGCCCCAACTCCCGTTCCACGTACGTCTGCAGCCGGGCGTCGTCGCGCAGCAGGTGGAGCAGGCCGCGCAGCCGGACGTCCGGCAGGCGGTAGTAGGAGGAGCTGCGGCCGCCGGGGGCGTCGTGCAGGGCGGCGTCGGCGACCTGGGTGGCCTCCAGCAGGGTGCGCCGGGCGTCGCGCACCGAGCCGACCGAGGAGCCGACCGCGACCACCGGGCCCGCCGGGTCGGTGCCCTCCCGGCCGGACTCGGCGGACATCCGGCGCAGCGCGGCGGAGAGGGCGTCCAGCGAGGCGTGCTCGTCCTGCTGGGTGCCGAGCGCGACCAGCAGGCCGACGGCCTCGTCGTCCAGCGCGCCGACCAGGGCGGTCAGCCGGCAGGCCCGGACCGCGCCGGCCGCCAGCTCGGTGAAGTCGCGCAGCCGGGCCTGCGCCTCCAGCGCGGCCGGGATCGGCCCGCGCCGCTGGCGCAGCACCACGCCGACCAGCCGGCGGCCCTCCAGCGGGATGCCGAGGGCCTGGGCGCGCAGTGCCGCCTCGGAGACGGTCAGCGAGTGGGTGAGGATGCCGGAGAGCAGGGTGCGGTGGGTCTGCCGCTCCAGGCTCTCCCGGTCGCGCACCACCAGCCGGTTGAGCGCCAGCGCGGAGGCGCCGCGCTCCAGCAGCATGCTGTGGGGGTGGGCCTCGCCCTCGGGCAGCGGGCCGGGCTCCTGCACCAGCACGAGCCGGCCCCAGTCCTGGCCGCGGGCGCCGACGGTGGTGACCAGCCAGCCGCTGCGCGGGTCGTGGCCGGTGCGCCCGGCCGGCCGGACCCCGCGGGAGCGGCGCTCCCAGTCCTCCAGCACCTCGGCCTCCGGGCGCCCGGCGGTGTCGTGGGCGAGCACCTGGTGGGCCAGGTTCTCCAGGACGACCGGCGAGCCCGCCATCCGGGCCACCTGGCGGATCACCTCGGGCGCCTCGGCGCCCTCCACCACCAGCTCGTTGAAGACCTGGTGGACGGACTCGGAGGCGCGCAGCTGCTCCAGCTGGGCGTTGACCACCAGCGCGTGCACGGCCTCGGTGACGGCGACGAAGCGCAGCTCGCGGCGGAGCGTGATGAGCGGCAGCCCGCGCTGCTCGGCGGCGTTGACCAGGGCGCGGGGGAGCGAGTCGAAGTAGCGCCGCCCGAACTCGACGACCAGGCCGGCCACCCCGACCTCGTCCAGCTCGCGGACGTAGCGGGCCAGGCCCTCGCGGTCCTCGGGCAGCGCGATGCCGGTGGTCAACACCAGCTCGCCGCCGCGGAGCATCCCGGCGACGTCGGGCAGCTCGCTGACGTGCACCCAGCGGACCGGCCGCTCCAGGTGGTCGGCGCCGGCCACCACCTGGGGCAGGCCGCGCCGCATCACGTCCAGGTCGAGGATTCGGGCGACGGTGGGGAGCATCGCGGGCCTCCGGGCGATCAGGGTGATCAGGGTGTCAGGTAAATCATCCATCGTGATGACGACCTGTCGCCCTGCCCGCACCCTTGCACCCTGTAAGGCCCTTCGTGCCGAGACTGTCGGAGTGACCCTTGTCACCCCAACCCCGCACCGGGCAAGGTCAGCGGGACCGCAGACCCCCGGCGCGGACGCCTGACCCCGCAGCGGTCGAACCACGGCACTTGGAGGAACCAGATGGACCTGACCGACTTCGCCCCGGGCGCGCAGTACATCGCGGGCCGCCAGGCCCGGGGGAGCGGCGAACCCTTCCAGGTCGTCAACCCCGCCGACGGCAGCGTGGTCGAGCAGGTCGCCCTGGCCGGCCCCGAGGACGTGGACGCCGCCGTCGCCGCCGCGAAGGCCGCGCTGCCCGGCTGGTCCTCGGCCACCCCCGGCGCGCGTTCCGAGGCGCTCACCCGGCTGGCCGCCGTGCTGGCCGGGGCGGCCGACGACCTGGCCAGGGTGGAGACCTCGCAGACCGGCAAGCCGGTCAAGCTGGCCACCGAGTTCGACGTCCCCGGCACCATCGACAACGCCGCCTTCTTCGCCGGCGCCGCCCGCAACCTGGAGGGCAAGGCGGCCGGTGAGTACTCCGGCGACCACACCTCGTACGTGCGGCGCGAGGCGGTGGGCGTGGTCGGCTCGATCTCGCCGTGGAACTACCCGCTGCAGATGGCCGCCTGGAAGATCCTCCCGGCGATCGCCGCGGGCAACACCATCGTCCTCAAGCCGGCCGAGCTGACCCCGCTGACCTCGCTGATGTTCGCCCGGGCCTGCACCGCCGCGGGCATCCCGGACGGCGTGGTCAACGTGGTCACCGGCGCCGGGCGCACCGCGGGCGAGCACCTGGTCGGGCACCCGGACGTCGCGATGGTCTCCTTCACCGGCTCCACCGGCGTCGGCAGGCGGGTCGCCGAGATCGCCACCGCGAGCGTCAAGCGCACCCACCTGGAACTCGGCGGCAAGGCCCCGTTCGTGGTCTTCGACGACGCCGACCTGGACGCCGCCGTGCACGGCGTGGTCGCCGCCTCGCTGATCAACGGAGGCCAGGACTGCACCGCCGCCACCCGTGCCTACGTCCAGCGGCCGCTGTACGACGCCTTCGTGGCCGGGGTGGCCGAGCTGTACGCGGCGATCCGGATCGGCGACCCGCTGAACCCGCGGACCGACCTCGGTCCGCTGGTCTCCCACGCCCACCGGGACCGGGTGGCCGGCTTCGTGGAGCGCGCCCGCTCGTACGCCACCGTGGTCACCGGCGGCCTGGTCCCGGAGAAGGGCCACGACGGCACCGACCTCACCCGGGGCGCGTACTACCCGGCCACCCTGATCACCGGCGCGGCCCAGGACAGCGAGGTCGTGCAGGGCGAGATCTTCGGGCCGGTGCTGGTCGTGCTGCCCTTCGACGGCGACGACGAGGGGCTGCGGCTGGCCAACGACACCCCGTACGGGCTGGCCGCCTCCGCCTGGACGAGCAACGTGCACCGCTCGCTGCGCGCCACCCGGGAGATCGCGGCCGGCTGCGTCTGGGTCAACGACCACATCCCGATCATCAGCGAGATGCCGCACGGCGGCTACAAGGCGTCCGGCTACGGCAAGGACATGTCCCAGTACTCGCTGGACGAGTACACCCAGGTCAAGCACGTCATGTTCGACACCACCGCGGTGGCCCGCAAGGACTGGCACCGCACCGTCTTCGGAGACAGATAACCCCCTCGGCCCACCCGGGTGCCCCCACACCCCATCTCCCCCAGGAGGCCCGTTCCATGGCGTTCAACGAGCTCACCGACGGTCTGCCCGAACCGGTCCGCAGGGCCTGGGAACGCAGCCTGACCAGTGGCCGGGCCGCGCTCGGCCGCCGCACCCTGCTGCGCGCCGCCGCCCTGACCGCCGGAGCGGGCGCCCTGGCGGCCTGCGGCATCCCGGCGGCCCCCCGGGCGACCGGCGACTCGACCGCGAACGCCGCCCCGGACCTCTCGGAGACGCAGAAGGAGGTCGACTTCTCCAACTGGCCGCTGTACGTGGACACGGACGAGAAGGACAAGGAGAAGCACGGCACCCTGGACGCCTTCACCGCGGCCACCGGCATCAAGGTGAAGTACAACGAGGACGTCAACGACAACGTCGAGTTCTTCGGCAAGGTCAAGCCGCAGCTCGCCTCCGGCCAGGACACCGGCCGCGACCTGGTGGTGCTCACCGACTGGATGGCCGCCCGGCTGATCCGGTTCGGCTGGGCGCAGAGGCTCGACCCGGCGAACGTCACCACCGCGATCACCAACATCGAGGCGCGCTTCCGCGCCCCCGACTGGGACCCGGGCCGGCTGTACTCCTACCCGTGGGCGGGCATCCAGACCGTCATCGCCTACAACCGGAAGGCGACGAAGGGCAAGGAGGTCACCAGCGTCTCCCAACTGCTGGACGACCCCGATCTCAAGGGCCGGGTGACCTTCCTCTCCGAGATGCGCGACAGCATCGGGATGGTCCTGCTGGACCAGGGCAAGGGCACCGAGAGGTTCACCGCGGACGACTACGACGGCGCGGTGGCCCGGCTCCAGAAGGCCGTCGACAACAAGCAGATCCGCCGCTTCACCGGCAACGACTACGGCCAGGAGCTCTCGGCCGGCGACATCGCGGCCTGCGTCGCCTGGGGCGGCGACCTGATCCAACTGCGCGCCGACAACCCGGACATCGAGTTCGTCATCCCGGAGAAGGGCTACATCGCCTCAACCGACAACATGCTGGTCCCGGCCAAGGCGCGGCACAAGGCGAACGCGGAGAAGCTGATCGACTTCTACTATCAGCCGAAGATCGCGGCGCAGCTGGTCGCGGGCATCGGCTTCGTCTCCGCCGTCACCGGGATGCAGGACGAGCTCGCGAGCATCGCCCCGGACACCGCGGCCAACCCGCTGGTCGTACCCACCCCCGAGATGGCGGTCAAGGCGCACGTGTTCCGCACGCTCTCCGAGAGCGAGGAGAGCGACTTCGAGCAGAAGTTCTCCAAGCTCATCGGCGCCTGACCCCACCTCCCGGCAGCCAATCCCAGGAAGACACCACCCCATGACAGACCAGCAGCGCGACGCGGCCGCGGGCGGCGACGTCCGGCTCACCGGCATCGGCAAGACCTACGGCTCCTTCACCGCCGTCCACCCGCTCGACCTGACCGTCCCGCAGGGCTCCTTCTTCGCCCTGCTCGGCGCCTCCGGCTGCGGCAAGACCACCACCCTGCGCATGATCGCCGGCCTGGAGGAGCCCACCTCCGGCACCGTCCTGATCGGCGGCCAGGACGTCACCGCCCTGCCCCCGTACAAGCGGCCGGTGAACACCGTCTTCCAGAGCTACGCGCTCTTCCCGCACCTGGACATCTTCGAGAACGTCGCCTTCGGCCTGCGCCGGCGCGGCAGGAAGGACGTCAGGAAGCAGGTCGACGAGATGCTGGAACTGGTCGAACTCGGCCAGTACGCCCGGCGCAAGCCGCACCAGCTCTCCGGCGGCCAGCAACAGCGCGTCGCGGTCGCCCGCGCGCTGATCAACCACCCGCAGGTGCTGCTCCTGGACGAGCCGCTCGGCGCGCTCGACCTCAAGCTCCGCCGCCAGATGCAGCTGGAGCTCAAGCGGATCCAGACCGAGGTCGGCATCACCTTCGTGCACGTCACCCACGACCAGGAGGAGGCCATGACCATGGCCGACACCATCGCGGTGATGAACGGCGGCCGGGTCGAGCAGCTGGGCGCGCCCGCCGACCTGTACGAGAACCCCGCCACCACCTTCGTGGCCAACTTCCTCGGCCAGTCCAACCTGCTGCCCGCCGAGGTCACCGGCACCGACGGCGGCGACCTGCTGCTCAGCGCGGCCGGATCCCGGCTCGCGGTGCCCAGGGCCCGCTGCGCCACCGACGCCAAGCGCGTCCACCTGGGCGTGCGCCCGGAGAAGATCACCATCACCCACGCCTCCGAGCAGGTCGCCGACGGCCGCAACAAGCTGGCCGGCACCGTGCTCGACTCCAGCTTCATCGGCGTCTCCACCCAGTACGTGGTGCGCACCGACGGGGGCCAGGAGGTCACCGTCTTCGAGCAGAACATGGAGCGCGACGCCCGGATCGTCCCCGGCGCCGACGTCCTGCTGCACTGGAACCCGGCACACTCCTTCGCCCTCGACGCCGCGCAGGCGATCGACGCGGGCACCACGGAGGAGGCCGCATGACCGCCACCACCCCGGCCGCGCCGCCCCAGGCCGTACCCCCTGACAGCAGCCCGTCGGGGGAACCGGCCCCGAAACCCAGGCGCAAGCTCACCCCGTACTGGCTGCTGCTGCCCGGCATCGCCTGGCTGGTGGTCTTCTTCGCCGTCCCGATGCTCTACCAGGGCTCGACCTCGCTGCAGACCGGCTCGCTCGAAGAGGGCTTCAAGGTCACCTGGCACTTCTCGACCTACTGGGACGCCCTGGTCGAGTACAAGTGGCACTTCCTGCGCTCGTTCTCCTACGCGGCCGTCGCCACCGTGCTCTGCCTGGCCATCGGCTACCCGCTCGCCTACACGATCGCCTTCAAGGCGAGCAAGCGCTGGCGCAACGTCCTCCTGATCCTGGTCATCGCGCCGTTCTTCACCAGCTTCCTGATCCGCACGCTGGCCTGGAAGACCATCCTGTCCGACGGCGGCCCGGTGGTCGGCGCGCTGAACGCGCTGCACGTCCTGGACGTCACCAACCTGCTCGGCCTCACCGACGGCGACCGGGTGCTGGCCACGCCGCTCGCCGTGGTCTGCGGCCTGACCTACAACTTCCTGCCGTTCATGATCCTGCCGCTGTACACCTCGCTGGAGCGGATCGACCCGCGCCTGCACGAGGCGGCCGGCGACCTCTACGCCCGGCCGTTCACCACCTTCCGCAAGGTCACCTTCCCGATCTCGCTGCCGGGCGTGGTCGCGGGCACCCTGCTGACCTTCATCCCGGCCTCCGGCGACTACATCAACGCCCAGCTGCTGGGTTCGCCGAGCGAGCAGATGGTCGGCAACGGCATCCAGAAGCAGTTCCTGAACGTGCTCGACTACCCCACGGCGGCCGCGCTGAGCTTCATCCTGATGGCCCTGATCCTGGGCATGGTGACGGTCTACATGCGCAAGGCCGGGACGGAGGATCTGGTCTGATGTCCCGGATGTTCAAGTGGATCCGCGCCCACCTGGTGGTGCTGGCCGGCCTGCTGGCCCTCGCCTACCTGGTGCTGCCCAACCTGGTCGTGCTCGCCTTCTCGTTCAACAAGCCGGCGGGCAAGTTCAACTACGAGTGGAACGAGTTCTCCACCGACGCCTGGACCAATCCCTGCGGGGTGGCCGGCATGTGCCAGTCGCTCTCGCTCAGCCTCCGGATCGCGGTGCTCGCCACCATCGGCGCCACCGTGCTCGGCACCATGGTCGCCTTCGCGCTGGCCCGCTACCGCTTCCGCGGCCGCTCCGCCACCAGTGCGATGATCTTCCTGCCGATGGCGATGCCCGAGGTGGTCATGGCCGCCTCGCTCGGGACGCTCTTCCTCAACATGCGCATCCCGTTCGGCTTCACCACCATCCTCATCGCGCACATCATGTTCTGCCTCAGCTTCGTGGTGACGGCGGTCAAGGCGCGCGTGATGAGCATGGACCCGAGGCTCGAACAGGCCGCCCAGGACCTCTACGCGACCCCCTTCCAGACCTTCCTGAGGGTCACCCTGCCGCTGGCGGCGCCCGGCATCGCGGCGGGCGCGCTACTCAGCTTCGCGCTCTCCTTCGACGACTTCATCATCACCCAGTTCAACTCGGGCCCGACCACGGTCACCTTCCCGATGTTCGTCTGGGGCGCCTCGCAGCGCGGCATCCCGGTGCAGGTGAACGTCATCGGCACCGCGATGTTCCTCGCCGCCGTCGTGCTGACCGTCGCCGGGCAATGGCTGGGCAACCGTCGCAAGGCCACCGCCTGACGTACGGTCGACAGCGGTGGAAGGCAAGACATCACCTATCCGTGGAAAGTGGCTGATAATGCATGGACTCCGCCCGCGCGCTCAGTGACGCCAGGCCCACCCCCTTCTGGCTGGAGGATCCCGGCCGGCCGGCGGCACTGCCCGCCCTGGTCGGCGACACCACCTGCGACCTGCTGGTCGTCGGCGGCGGTTACTCCGGCCTGTGGACCGCCCTCATCGCCAAGGAGCGCGACCCCTCGCTGGACGTCGTGCTGGTCGAGGGCAACGAGGTCGGGTGGGCCGCGTCCGGGCGCAACGGCGGATTCTGCGCGGCCAGCCTCACCCACGGCTTCGGCAACGGCCTGGACCGCTGGCCGTCCGAACTGGCCCAGCTGGAACGCCTCGGCGCGGCCAACCTCGACGGCATCGAGGCCACCCTCAAGCGCTACGGCATCGACGCCGAGTGGGAGCGCACCGGCGAGATCGACGTCGCCACCCAGCCCCACCAGGTCGAGGAGCTCCACGAGATCGCCGAGGCGGTCCAGCGCTACGGCTTCGACATCACCGTCCTGGACGCCGACCAGCTGCGCGCCGAGGTGGACTCGCCGACCTTCCTCGGCGGCCTCTGGGACAAGGAGGGCGTGGCGATGGTCCACCCCGCCAAGCTCGCCTGGGGCCTCAAGGACGCCTGCCTGAGCCAGGGCGTGCGGATCTTCGAGCACACCCGGGCCACCGGTCTGCGGGAGCACGGCAGCGGCATGGCCGCCCGTACCCCGTACGGCCGGGTGCTCGCCCGCAGGGTCGCGCTCGGCACCAACGTGTTCCCGTCCCTGCTCAAGCGGGTCCGCCCGTACATCGTCCCGGTGTACGACTACGCGCTGATGACCGAGCCGCTCAGCGAGGGGCAACTCGCCTCGATCGGCTGGCGCGGGCGGCAGGGCCTCGGCGACAGTGCCAACAAGTTCCACTACTTCCGGCTCTCCGCCGACAACCGCATCCTCTGGGGCGGCTACGACGCGGTCTACCACTTCGGCGGCCACGTCCGGCACGAGTACGACCAGCGGCCGGAGACCTTCCGCACCCTGGCCAACCACTTCTTCCGCTGCTTCCCGCAGCTGGAGGGGCTGCGCTTCACCAACGCCTGGGGCGGCGCGATCGACACCTGCAGCCGGTTCTCGGCGTTCTTCGACACCGGCTACCGGGGCAAGGTCGCGTACGCCGTCGGTTACACCGGGCTCGGCGTCGGCGCGACCCGCTTCGGCGCCGAGGTGATGCTCGACCTGCTCGCCGGCGAGCGCACCGAGCGCACCTCGCTGGACATGGTGCGCGGCAAGCCGCTGCCGTTCCCGCCCGAGCCGGTGCGCTGGGCCGGGATCGAACTCACCACCCGGTCGCTGGAGCGGGCCGACCGCAACGGCGGGCACCGCAACCTCTGGCTGCGGACCCTGGACCGGATGGGGCTGGGCTTCGACAGCTGACCTCGCGGCCGCCGCGCGCGACATCCGCGAGCGACCCGAGCAGGAGCGACCCGAGTACGAGTGACCCGAGTAAGAGCGACCCGTGTAAGAGGGACCCGCCGTCCGCCTCTCCCTGGTGACGGCGGGTCTCGGTCTTCCCGCCGTGTCCGAACAGTACGAACGGCGAGAAGCGGGGACACGACATGGAGAGCACCGGACTGCACTGGCTCGCGCAGGCGGCACCGGACCCGGACGCCTTCCGGGAGCAGTGGGAGCGCACCGGGCTGGGCCTGATGCCGCTGCCGGCCGGCCGCCGCTGGGACGTCCTGGCCGTCCCCGGACGGCTCGGGCGCCCGGCCCTGGGGGTCCTGGACCCGCGCACCTGGGGACCCGTCCTCACCGACTCCGGGGGTGAGTACGTCAGCTTCCTGGTGCCGGTCGGCACCGCCGCCCGCTGGACCGGGACCGGCGTGCGCAGTGCGGGGAAGGGCACCTGGATCGTCCTCCCGCACCCCGAACGGGGCAGCCGGGCCGTGCGCTGGCTGGTCCCGCCCGACGGCTCGGGGCGCCTCAACGACCTGGTGCTGCTGGAGCTCGCCCTGCACGAGGCGGCCGCGGGGCTCAGCGACTGGTGAGCCCTTCCCCGGACACGGGGGGAGAGGGGCGGAGGGGGCGCACGGAGCGGGCGGTCGCGTCAGACTGGAGGCGTGACCACCGTCCCGCACGCCGTCGACGCGTCCCTCCGCCCCGGCCCGGCCCAGCTGCGCCTGGCGGCGCTCGCCGCACCCGTCTGCGACCGGTACGGACTCGCCCTGGCCGGCGGGCACGCGCTGCGCGCCCACGGCATCGGGGCCTGCCCGCAGGACGGGCTCACCCTGGTGACCGGCGGCGCCGACCTGCCCGAGGTGGCCGCCGCACTGGGTGAGGCCTACCGGGCGGCGGGCGGCGGGGTCGTCGAGCGGCCGGGCACCCCGCGGCTGGAGCAGCTCACCGTCCGGCTGGCGCTGGGCGGGCGGTCGCACTCGGTGGAACTGCGCAAGGAGCCGCTGGGGCATCGCCCGGTCCGGCTCGACTTCGGTGCGCCCGAGCCGGACGGGTATGGCGGGCAGGGCGGGCCGGACGGGCTGGAGGCACCGGGCGGGCCGGGCGAGCCGCCGGTGGTGCTGCCGGTCGTCGCCCTGGAGGACGCGGCCGCGCTGACCACCGCGCTGCTCGTGGACCGGGGCATGCCCCGTGACCTGATCGACGTGCGCGCCCTCACCCGCTGCTACCGGGAGGGGGAACTGCTCGCACTCGCGGGGGAGTTGGACCCGGACTTCCAGCCCACGGCGCTGGCCGAGCGGCTGGAGACGCTCGCCGAGGCGGCGGACGGGCGGTTCCGTGCCCGGGGCGTCCCGGCCGGCGAGGTGGACGAGCTGAAGCGGTGGGCGCTGGCATGGGCGCAGGACCTGCGGCTGGACCTGCTGGAGACCAAGGAAGCGGCGGACGGGCTGCACGACCCGTACCTGGAGGCCGAGGATTCCTGAGCCCCGCCCCTCGGGGGTTCACGCGTTCGGGGGAGCGACCGGACGACCTGTAAGGCTGAATCGTCGATGCCCGTCAGCCTGTTCGTTGAGCCGGGCGGCAGTGGCCACCAGACTGGAAGCGAGCGCGGTAGCCCCGTGATCTTCCGTCGCCCGGCCCAAGCCGCAGGCGGCGCCAGACCGGACCGGTGGCAGGACGCCGCCCGGGACTTCGGAGGCAGACGGACCTTGAGCAAGCACATCATTCACTGGATCGGCGGCAAGCCGGTCGCCACCGCCGGTGCGGCCCCCCGTCGCGGCGACATCTTCGACCCGGCCACCGGCCAGACCGTCGGCCAGGTCGACTTCGCCGAGATCGCCGAGGTCGACCAGGCGGTCGCCGCCGCCGCCTCGGCCTTCACCGAGTGGCGCACCGCCTCGATCGCCAAGCGGACGACGGTGCTCTTCGCCTTCCGGGAGCTGCTGAACGCCCGCCGCGACGATCTGGCCTCGATCATCGTGGCGGAGCACGGCAAGGTGCACTCCGACGCCCTGGGCGAGATCGCCCGCGGCCTGGAGGTCGTGGAGTACGCCTGCGGCATCCCGCAGCTGATCAAGGGCGGCTTCACCGAGCAGGCCTCGACCGGTGTCGACGTCTACTCGATCCGCCAGCCGCTCGGGCCGGTCGCGATCGTCTCGCCGTTCAACTTCCCGGCCATGGTGCCGATGTGGTTCTTCCCGATCGCCATCGCGGCCGGCAACACCGTGGTGCTGAAGCCCTCGGAGAAGGACCCGTCCGCCGCCAACTTCCTCGCCGAGCTGTGGAAGGAGGCCGGTCTGCCGGACGGCGTCTTCAACGTCGTGCACGGCGACAAGGCGGCCGTGGACCGCCTGCTGGAGCACCCGGACGTCAAGTCCGTCAGCTTCGTCGGCTCCACCCCGATCGCCCGCTACGTCTACGAGACCGGCACCCGCTACGGCAAGCGCGTGCAGGCCCTGGGCGGCGCCAAGAACCACATGCTGGTCCTGCCGGACGCCGACCTCGACCTCGCCGCCGACGCCGCCGTCAACGCCGGCTTCGGCGCGGCGGGCGAGCGCTGCATGGCGGTGTCCGTGCTGGTCGCGGTCGACCCGATCGGCGACGAGCTGGTCGAGAAGATCAAGGAGCGGGTGGCCACCCTGAAGGTCGGCCCCGGCTGCAACGGCGACTCCGAGATGGGCCCGCTGGTCACCGGACAGCACCGCGACAAGGTCACCTCCTACGTGGAGTCCGGTGTCGCCGACGGCGCCGAGCTCGCCGTGGACGGCCGCAAGCACCCGGTCACCGCCGAGGACGAGAACGGCTCGCCGACCGCCGACGGCTTCTGGCTCGGCCCCACGCTGTTCGACCACGTGAAGCCCGGCATGTCCGTCTACAACGACGAAATCTTCGGCCCGGTCCTCTCGGTGGTCCGCGTCGCCTCCTACGAGGAGGGCCTGGCACTGATCAACGCCAACCCGTACGGCAACGGCACCGCCCTCTTCACCAACGACGGCGGCGCGGCCCGGCGCTTCCAGTTCGAGGTGGAGGTCGGCATGGTCGGCATCAACGTGCCGATCCCGGTCCCGGTCGCCTACTACTCCTTCGGCGGCTGGAAGGCCTCGCTGTTCGGCGACGCCCACGCGTACGGCCAGGACGGCGTGCAGTTCTTCACCCGGGGCAAGGCCGTGACCCAGCGCTGGCTGGACCCGTCGCACGGCGGCATCAACCTGGGCTTCCCCACCAACAGCTGAACCCACGACGGCTCGACCGGCCGGACCCCTCTCCCCGGGGTCCGGCCGGCCCTCTTGCATGCTGTTTGCATCCGGCCGTCGAAGCGCGTACAGTTCTTCGAGCTGCCTGGCAGGGAGCACCGGACACGCGTCTGCGCGGACGGTCCCGAGGCGGCCAATCCTGTGAATCACCACTTCCGGTTCGTGCCGGTCGTTTCGCTTTTCGCGTCGCGGCCTGGTGCGTATTCGGTGTGCTCGTTTTATTGGGTTGCGGTCGGATTCGCTTTTCGGAGCGGGGATCGGCTAGAGTTTGAAACGTCGGACAGGGCGTCAAGCCCCGGAAGACACCGGCGAGTTGGATGAACGAAGC